>JALOOL010000245.1 GCA_025454425.1 Hydrococcus sp. Prado102
GGGGATGATATTCTCTCAGGTGGCTTGGGTAGAGATGTTTTGATAGGTGGAGTAGGACGCGATCGCTTTGTTTATCATTCTCGATCTCAAAGGAGCGATCGCATTAACGATTTTTCACCGGTCGCCGATACAATTGTTATCTCTGCAAGGGGATTTGGCGGCGGACTCAGACGTGGAGTACTTCTAGGGTCACAGTTTAGAGTAGGCGCAGTGGCAAGAGATGCCAATGACCGTTTTATCTATAATCGTGCTACGGGAGTACTTTGGTTTGATGCTGATGGGATTGGAGCAGGTGCGCGAATTCCTATTGCTGCTCTCGATGCTGGTTTAGCGATGACTAATGCTGATATTTTTGTGACGGCGTAGCAACTGATGTTCGATCTGATAACTATGTAGTGCGAACATCGCGCTCGGTTTTCGGGACACTCACACTACTAGGAATTGTTGTCATTCAACCGGATTCAAGCTAAGAATTACTACCTCGGTAAATGCGATCTGCCTGTTCTGGAGGTAAATGAGAATACCCTTCTGAATGACCGTTACCTTCCGACGCAACACTTGCAGATACGGGAGTTTTTTTAGATACGGATGGCGGTGACATCTCAGGAACGGTAAAAGGAGCGTAGTTATGAAGCCGCACGCTCGGATGCAAAACATACTCTGGTTCGGGGCAAGTTAAAAGACGGCTATGAGGAGCAACAAAGTCATGCAGTAAGGGATCGTAGGCCAATACTTCCCCAGTTTCAATACGATATATCCAGCCGTGGAGAGATAGTTTTTGTTGGTGCTGCTTAGAGCGAACGCTGGGATAAGTTTGTAGGTTACTCAACTGGTTGAGAACGTTTTCGGCGATGGTAATTTCTAATAAATCCTCGCCTTCCAAAAATTCGCTGTAGTTTTCTTTGACGAGACGGCGCGTGGCTTCTGCGTGTTTGAGCCAGCTATGAACTAGAGGCATTTTCTCTTCTAAGCTATTCATGTTCAACAGCCCTTTCATTGCTCCGCAGTGAGAGTGACCGCAGACAACGATTTGCTCGATTCCCAATGCGTCGAGCGCGTATTCTATAGACGCTCCTTCTCCGCCATTTGCCGAGCCATAGGGCGGAATAATATTACCAGCATTGCGAATGACGAATAGTTCGCCAATGTCTGCTTGAGTAATCAAATTGGGATCGATGCGCGAATCTGCACAAGTAATGAATAGAATTCTGGGATGTTGTCCGTGAGCAAGTTGCTCGAAGAGTTCTTTGTGAGAGCTAAAGTAGCCAGATTGGAACCGATGTAGCCCTTCAAGTAGTTTTTTCATTGGGAGAGAATAGAAATCAATAGAATCTTTTTAATGCTCAACTTAAATTATGATCCACAAGAAAACCTTGGCAACCTAAAGAATTTGTTATGAATCCTACTTGTTGTCTTGAAGCTGGTTTAGTTTGGATTTGGCTAACTCAAAATCGGGTTGAATTTCTAGAGCTTTTCTAAAACTCGCGATCGCCGCTTCAACTCGACCCCAATTTTCTAAAGCACAACCGCGATTGTACCAAGTTTCATGGGAGTTGGGTTGCAGTTCGATAACTTTATCCCAACAGATAATTGCTTCTTCCCAGCGCCGCAGATTATACAAGGCGTAGGCGCGGGCATTCCAGACTTGAATGTCGTTGGGGTTGAGTTCTACCGCTTTATTGTAAGACGCGATCGCCTCTTCGAGTCTGCCCAAATGGGCTAGGGCGCTGCCCCGATTGTGCCAAGCTTGTGCGAGATTGGGATTTAATGCTAAGGCATTTTCCCACGAAGCGATCGCGCCTTCTAAATCTCCTAAATTTGCTTGTTGCAGCCCTCGATTAAACCATCCTTCTATTGTATCGGGGGGTTTTTGGGTATCTAGTTCTTGCTGGGCGGTTCCAAAGCTTTCTATGAGCCTTTCAACGATGGTTTGGGGGTCGGTCGTTTCAATACCTAACTGCTCTGACATCTGAGCCGCTAACGCGCTATCGTTTTGCAATCTGACTAATAATTGCTCGATAGTCATCGTTTCCAGGTTTTCTCCCGTTGCGGGTGCATTCTCTATCTCGACCCCTGCTTGTGTTTGTGGCGGGGGATTGCTCGGCGATGCAGAAGTCCCCGCATCGGCACCATCGTACTCCCAAATCGCATCGCCAGCATTTCTGGTATAAATTTTTCTGCCAATTGCGTATGAGGTTTGTCCGATTTGCTCGATATCGGGAAACGATTGGGCAAGTTCTCCCAAACGCATCATTCGCGCGGCTAATTGCTGGTTGGGAGCGGCAGAAGCAAGCACTTTTGCTCCAAAACGCTCTAGCCAAGCAATCCAATACTTCTGCTTGCCTTGCTCTCCTAATTTTTGAAAAAACTTAAGAATTCTTCCTTCATGCCATCCGTGAGCAACTCCTTCTAGCAACTGACTGAATAAAAATTCGTAATCGGTATCGGAAAGATTTTGGGGCATATCCCCATCTATTTTCTTTCCTCGCCGATTGCTTTGAGTCTTTTCCAGACCCAACAGATTTTTCAGCCATTGCCAGATTCGCTCGAATAGTCTCTGCATTCTATAAGTTTACATCTACGCTACTGACGCTTATGCGATCGCTCGCATTTTTTGCACGATACCAATGACCTCATTCTACGTTATATGTTTGCGTTCTTGACATCTTCTGTGCTGTCGAACGACGAGAATTTCCTAAAATAGGCTTAAGTTAGATAGGACGCACAAACTAGAGACGATGTGAAAGATAGATTTGTCGATCTACAAGATCGACACTAGGTTAGCACCAAGCTTGCAACCCCTACTTGAGGAGCCAATTTTGGTTGCTTCTAAAAGAGCGATTAGATTGAAATGGCTCTTGCTCTCATGTATAATACTTCCCTTAACTCGACTTTAATATTCTTTTATCCTGATGCTAATTTTCTTCGACAAGCGCGAACAAATAAGCCGATCTAACAGTCACGATCGCTAATCTTTTAGTAGCACTAAAGCGATTGTAACCCTAACTAACCTTTCCCAACAAGTGGGAAGTGAGGAGTAAATTATGTCGAGCCAATGCCAGACTTACTGACCAATTTTGAACTATCAAAATTGACTCAAATAGAGAAGCTTTAGAATGAATTGGGAAGGAGACAAATTTTAGTGGAAAAAATTAAGATAGCTATTGTCGGAATTGGCAACTGTGCGAGTTCTCTAGTACAAGGAATTAGCTACTATCAGGACAAAAATCCAATCGCTTCGGTTGGATTGATGCATTGGGAAATTGGGGGCTATAAACCCTACGATATGGAAGTGGTTGCAGCTTTTGATATCGATAGTAGAAAGGTCGGTCGAGAAATTGTTGAAGCTATTTTTGCTTTGCCGAACTGTACCGCAGTTTTTTGCGATAATCTGCCTAAAACAGGTGTAAAAGTTAGTATGGGGAAAGTTTTAGATGGCTTTTCCGAACATATGAAACATTATGACGATAAAGCTACTTTTGTTCTGAGCGATCGCCCCGAACCTACCAAAGAAGAAGTCGTTAAAATTTTAAGGGAATCGGGAGCAGAAATTTTAATTAATTATCTTCCCGTTGGTTCTGAAGAAGCAACGGGTTTTTATGCAGAATGCGCGATCGATGCTGGCGTTGCTTTTATTAATTGTATTCCCGTTTTTATTGCCAGCAATCCTCTGTGGGCAGAAAAGTTTAAACAAAACAATCTTCCCATCATCGGCGACGATATCAAAGCACAACTTGGCGCGACAATTACTCACCGAATGCTAGCAGATTTATTCAAAAAAAGAGGCGTAAAAATCGAAAGAACCTATCAAATTAATACAGGTGGAAATACCGATTTTCTCAATATGCTCAATCGCAGTCGGCTTTTCTACAAAAAAGAATCAAAAACCGAAGCCGTACAATCTATTATGAGCGATCGCATCGACGATGAAAATATTCACATCGGACCGAGCGATTACGTTCCCTGGCAAAAAGATAATAAAGTTGCTTTTATTCGCATGGAAGGCAAACTGTTTGGCGACGTACCAATGAATATAGAGTTGCGTCTTTCTGTCGAAGATTCTCCTAATTCTGCTGGCGTAACCATCGATGCAATTAGGTGTTGTAAGCTGGCTTTAGATGCCAAAAAAGGAGGCGTTCTTTATTCTCCTTCGGCTTATTTTATGAAACATCCACCCCAGCAATTTAGCGACGACGAAGCCTATAGGATGACAGAAGAGTTTATAGAAGGAAAAAGAATCGAATAATAGCAATTACTAAGCGATCGCTGATTGTATATTTTTATAAAAGCGATCGCTTTGAAACCTTATCGATCGCAATTGCAATTAAAAGTTGAACAAAACTCCTTCACGTTACAATCGTTACTTTGCCAGTGTCGAGATCGTAACGACCCCCTACTATAGCAAGCTTTCCTGTCTCAACCAGATCGGTTAAAAGAGTTGATGCCTGCTTTAACTGTTCGATTTGGTAAAGCACATTCGCCACAACCGCATTTTCAACCGGGTCGCCAGACTCGTCTTTTACCCTAGTCACAGCAGGCGCGATCGCTTTCGCAAAGGTTCCGATTTTTCCCGGAAGCGGCTTGTTTTCTACTGCTGCTGTGACTGCACCGCATCTTTCGTGTCCCACTACCATCAGCAAAGGAGTATTCAAGAGTGCTGTAGCATACTCTAAAGAACCGACCGCTTCAGGCGTAGCAATATTTCCGGCGATGCGAACATCAAATAAGTCTCCCAGTCCCTCATCGAAAATTATTTCCGCAGGGACTCGCGAATCGGCACAGCTTAAAATAGCTGCAAAGGGATGTTGTGCCTTAGCAATTTCTAGTTGGCGCTTTAGGGAGCGATCGGGGTTTTGAAGTTTATGCTCGACAAACCGTTGATTCCCATCCAGCAGTCGTTTTAGCGCTGTGTCGGGAGTCATTGATTCTCGATTGACTTCGGTAGCTTGGGCAAATTTAACATTCCAACCAAGCATAGCACTGATGCCGCCAGCCATTCCAAGACCAAGAAGCGTGCGACGACCAATAAAGCCGTGAATGTGACTCATAATAGACAAACCTCGCTAAACAGAAGCAACACAGTTAATCGATTGAACTTCCATCACGTCGGAGAGATAACAAACTCCCCCGAATTTATCAAGAATGGGTTTAATGTTTTCGACCAGGAGGTTGACGCGATCGCGCGAACAAAATGCAATGATGTAGAAATTGTTCACTAATTCATCAGACATTTCTCCAGTAGAGCTTTGACCGCTTACGTTAGAAATAACTGTGCGACCGACTACTCCCGATTTGTCTAAGCCGTCTAAAATTTTGGCAAGCTCGACCGAACTAGCAATAATTTCAATTCTTTTGGCTGGTTGCATAACGTTATACCATTGTCTAAAAATGTCTAAAAAAGAACGCTACAAATGCTATAAAAAAGCCTTACAAAAAGCTCTGACTAATTGCGATTTGAGATTAGCTCCATAGCATATTAATGCAGTAGAGATAGAGTGGAATTCCCACAATAATATTGAACGGAAAGGTAATGACGAGTGCGGCAGAAACATACAAACTCGGATTGGCTTCGGGAACTGTCAATCGCATTGCTGCTGGTACGGCGATGTAAGAAGCACTAGCACACAAAACGCAAAACAAAAGCGCATCGCCTTGTGGCAATCCGATGAGTTTGGCGATCGAGAGTCCGATCGCGGCATTAACGATAGGAATTAATAGGGCAAACGAGATCAAGAAAGTTCCTGTTTTTTCGAGATCTTTTAGTCTTCTAGCTGCCACCAATCCCATATCTAACAAAAAGAAAGCCAGAACGCCATAAAACATATCCTGACTAAAGGGAGACAAAGCTTGCCAACCCCGTTCTCCAGTCATTACCCCGATCAGCAGGCTACCCACTAATAGGAAGACGGAACTATTTAAAAAAGCTTCTTTTAAAACTTCGCTCCAATCCAAGTCGCGCTGCGTTACTTTTGAATCATCTACGATCGCGAGATCGGCAGTAGCCAGTTTGAGCAAGATCAGTCCAACTATAATTGCTGGCGATTCCATCAATGCCAGTGCTGCTACCATGTATCCGCCGTAGCTAATCCCTAGTTGCCCAAGAAACGAGCCAGCCGTAATGAAGGTGACAGCACTGATAGAACCGTAAGTAGCGGCGATCGCAGCAGCGTTGTAAAGGTCAAACTTGAGTTTGAGGATAAAAAAGGTATAGAGAGGCACGATACAGGCCATCAAGGAAGCTGCCAACAGTGTCAGCACAACTTCTTGACCGATTCCACTTTTAACTAGCTCGACCCCTCCCTTAAAGCCAATGGCAAAAAGCAGGTAGAGCGAGAAGAATTTGGGAATGGGTTGAGGGATTTCTAGATCGGATTTGACTAGAACAGCCATCATCCCCAGGAAGAAGAATAGCACGGGCGGATTTAGAATGTTAGACGCTATCAAACTTAAATCCATATTGAATTTTTCCTCTTACAATAGAGCCGGAGCAAAATAGCGGTTTAATTACGGTAACATTAAATTTTTTACTCTTATATTGAGAAAGAGATATAGCAATTCTCTTTCTGGATGAGATACATAGCTTATAGTTTTAAGGGAGTAGGGAGTAGGGAGTAGGCACTCTTCTAGATGTACTTCCTAGCTGTGAGAAAGGAATATCCTATCGTTTTTTTCCTCTAAATTGAAATTGTTTGATGTTTAGCTATCAAAAGCGATCGTCTTGTCTGCCCGATCGCGAATGCGCTCTTTACGATTTTTTGAGCTTTATTAAACATCAAAAAAGCTTTATAAGGCTTTTTTGTCTAGATATATAAGTAATGAAAATGACTTAGAGAAGTTTTTTACAATTTTCCTTTTTTTTTAATTGTTTTAGTTCTTTTCTAGAGTAAACTGTTACTGCTCCCTCTGTTTCCTTTGGGTTGCAGGAACTTTTGTTAGTAGGTTGTCCTTAAATCCATAAATCTATGTTCTAATAAAAATCTTGGTTCTTGAAAAATTCTTATTATTTTTTAATTTCTATTAGATTTATCTCAACAGCAGCGTCGCCGCATTACAGTATTAGAAACTGGATAAAGTCTAAAATTTCTGGCAATAAAAGATCGGGAATTTGTTCAATTTCTTGAAGAATTAAGTCCTTTGAGTTTATCAACAAAGTTTAAGAATATATTCTAATAGGTATGGGATCTGGCATATTTCGGCGCAACCGTCCTGGTGCTTTTGCATGGTCGATACAACCTGCTGCTAGAGAATAATAGCCAATGACGCGATCGCGATCGCATGATTGCGGTACGCGGAGCGTAATCGGCTTTGCCACCGACCTTTGAGCCGCATTATGAATCTGGCAAAATTTCTAAGATCGCTTGCTTGTAACAATCGTAAGTTAGCGCATCAAAAGCAACAAAAATAACCTTTTCGATACAACTTGGTTGCTGCAAAAACTGTTTCACTTCGCTAACAGCAATTCTCGTCGCTCGTTGAAGGGGAAATCGATAAATTCCCGTACTGATTGCTGGAAAAGCGAGGGTAAAAATCTCATTTTCTGCTGCTACTTCGAGACTGCGACGGTAACAACTCGCCAATAATTCGTCTTCTCCCCGATTTCCTCCTTCCCAAACAGGCCCGACGGTATGAATGACCCATTTAGCGGGAAGTTTGTAACCTTGGGTGATTTTTGCATCTCCCGTCGCACAACCCCCTAGACGACGACATTCCTCTAATAATTGCGCTCCTGCGGCGCGATGAATGGCTCCATCCACCCCGCCGCCACCGAGAAGAGATGGATTAGCCGCATTGACGATCGCATCTACTGCCTGTTGAGTAATGTCGCCTTGGATTGCTAAGATTTTTTTATCCATGCTGCCTAGATTTATGTAGTTTATTCTCTAGCAACTTCGGGAAAATCTTGAGTAATTCTTGCCGAGGGACGACTTTGACCCCACTGGACTAGTTGCTTGACTACGGACATAGGAACGTTCGACAAACGAGCCGCTTCTTCCAAAGTTTTTCCGCGACGCAGCCACCGAATCGTATTTTGAGCTTTACGATACATTCTCGTGCGGTAGTTAATTTCTCCCCGCTGTCCTGCAATTACTAAGCCATAAGCGATATCGTTAGCATACGCGATCGCAATATCTCGTTCGCTTTGACGATAAGAAATAATGCGTCGGGTTGTCGGTTGATTGGTCGTATCTTGGATGGCTACTGGCTCGATAACAGGCGGAGGCGTATTATTTTCTGGCTTGGCGGCTACTGGTTGTTTGAGTGGGGGTAAAGTAGGACGAACCGCTGTTTCTATGTCTGAGTCAAGTTTTTGAGGGGGATTGTAGCTTGGACGAATTGAAACTTGAGGTTTTGGTTTGCTTGGCGGCTGCGTCGCACGAACAACGGGAGTAACAGGAGGTGCTTTAGGCGCAGGAACCCGAATGGAAGTTACTTGCTCGATTCTTTGTTGCTTAGCTTGTTGGGTAACTTTTTCTAACCGTTGTTCGGCTTGGGTAACTCGCTGCTCGATTTCGGATTGAATGGTTTTAATTTTGGCATTTGCCTCTTGGAGTTGCGCTTGCACCTCATCTCGAACGAATGAATTTGAGGGAATTGTCTTCAATCGCTGCTGTATTTTTTCCCATTCAGTTTTTGCGTCTTGATACTGCGAAACGGTATCGGCGGTTGCAGTTCGTTGAGCGGCTGTATCGCTCAGTCGGTCGATTGTCGCTAACTGCTGCTGTGCTTGGTCTTCTTTGGCAATCTCAACTTGAGTTAAATTGAGATAATTTTGATATTCTCGCAAGAGTTTGCGAGCATTTGGATAGACTCGAACATCGCCAGGAATATTGCTTAAGCGAATAATGGCAAGGCTGAGGCGATCGCGTATAGTCTGTAATTGAGTTACATTTTGGGCTTGCTCGAACCCTAAAATGAGTGTTTTGCCTTCTTCTAGTTCTTGGGCGTAAATTTTTTCAAATTCCTTATCTTTTGCGCAGTTATCCAATGCTTTACACAAGGCAGGGATTTGAGGAGACTGAGATGCAATTAAGACTGTACCGAACAACAGCGCAGAACAGCAAGCGCCTAACGCAAATCCTTTGTTTGGTATCGTCAAAAAACCTGCCAATGACATTTTTTTAGAGCGATGTCTGACGCCTTGTGGTAGTTCTTGAAGATGGGTTTTTGTTTGGATTAATGTTCGTCGAACGAATTCTTGCGCTGGCACGACTGGGAGGGTTCCAGACGAAGGCAGTTGGATAGCAGGCGCGGGGAGGGGAGCGTCAGACGTGCTTGGTTGGAGTTTTTGAAGTTCTACCAAGACTTCTTTAGCAGTTAAAAAGCGTTCTATGGGATTTTCTGCTAGCATTTTGGCAAGAATTTGCGCAAAGCGATCGCCAATTTTTAAATCGTTGCCCATCCAAGCATTCGTATTAACTTGTTCGTTGGGTTCTTTTCCCGTCAGCAGTACTAAAGCAGATACCAAAGCCGACTTTTCCAACTAATAAAGCGTATCCTGTATTAGTAGTACTTCTGAGGCTACCGCTCCTCACTTCACTCATGAACTGCTTGACTACGCCGAGATCGATTAACATCGGTTTCGTGCCATAGGAAGGCAGCATGATATTATCTGGCGAAATGTCCCGATGGATGATGTTACAACTGTGGAGATAGTCCAAAACGGGCAATAGATCGATTAGCCATTGAATGACTTCGCCCTCAGAAAAGATGCGATCCCGTAAAATCTCAGAATAGGTTTTTCCATCGACATATTCTTGAACTAAGAAAAGCCGTCCGCTTTCTTCGCACCACGCCAGGAATTTAGGAATTTGAGGATGGTCTAGTTCGTATAAAACTTTTGCTTCTCGCTGAAAAAGTTCTCGCGCCCTTTGAATGAGCGTTTGCGAAGTGGTACTAGGAAGAAATTCTTTGAGGACGCAGAATTCGTCAAATCGTCTGCGATCGCTAACCAAATAAGTACGCCCAAAACCCCCTGTACCGATAATTCTTTGGATGCGGTAGCGGTTATCAACTAGAGTCCCACGGCGAATCTCAGTTGCTACTGTCACTTGGAAAAATCCCCTATTGCTATGTAAGGTGAAAAATTTACATCTTAATTCTGCTTGAATTCTACAAAACTTTTTGATTTTATGTTACAAATTTTCGTTTTTGCTTTTTAAGCTGTTAGTTGCCTCTTCTTAGAAGAACGTATTTAAGCGCATTAACGCTTGTTCTGGCAAGCGTCAAAAGATAGAGTTATTTGGAAGTCAAGGAGAGGTTGAGGCTATTTTTGCATAATTTTC
>JALOOL010000024.1 GCA_025454425.1 Hydrococcus sp. Prado102
GCTTCTGGAGGAGTTCTGTCGGGGGCTAGTAGTAATATTAGTCCTTATAAGATCCTGTGAACGAAGAATCCCCGCCGTTCCACGGCGCGGGAGTGTCAAGCCAACAGTATACCAAGGTATTCCAGCAATCAGAGCCGCACTCTCTAACTGGCGTACCCAAAGAAAAGATATTGAAATTGTTTGGGAAGCTCTTTTGGAGACGAGTAATTTAGACTTGCTATAGTTAGTTAACAATCTCAAAATCTACCAAATCATTGAAGGATAAAATTCTGCTACGAGCTTATCGGCTGCGATCATAGAAGCCTGATATTGCATGGCTAAGGCAACAATGACTCGATCTGCTGTTGGTGCAGTCATGTACGGGGTCATATTCTAAGAATAGCAAAATTGCACCGATTTTAAATTTAAAAGACGATTAGATATAGTACATCAATCCTTCTTGCGTGAGAGAATCGCGGCGCTGGCACAAATCTTGTAGGGTATAACGCTCTAAAATATTAAGCGAGGCATGGTTCGCCTTGTGCCAAATTTCACGAACCAACTGACGCTCTACCGTATTGCCAGACTCCTTTTCTTTGCGATCGCCTTCGACTAAAGAAACGACTTCTAGCACGACAATCTGACTGGGATCGCGCGAAAGAACGTAACCTCCTTTAGAACCGCGCAAACTCTGTACTATGCCACCCCGTCGTAAATTAGTAAATATGTGTTCCAAATAGCGATCGGGGATGTTTTGTCTGGTAGCAATTTCGCTAATCGTTAAAGGATTGCTTTTATCGAGATGAGAAGCTAATTCTAATAACGCTAGTAGAGCATATTCTACTTTCGAGGGCAGTTCTAAAAGTACATAAGTGCGATCGCTTACATTGATATCCATTAGGCTAGAGTCGTCGATAAGCTTATCGATTTTAAGTTCTATTGAATACTATATTATGTTGAGCGATTTATTGTATTTTTTATCCGTCGATAACAGGGAATGGGGAATGGGGAAAATCCTTATTTCTACCTTCTGCCCTCTGCCCTCTGCCTTCATATTTACTTTGAATTTTGAACTTCTTCAAGACTTGCCTAATTCTCGCGATCGCCGAGTTGCTGCGAGGACGGCTTCTATCAAAGCAGAACGAAATCCAGCGCTTTCTAACTCAATGACTCCTGCAATCGTCGTACCGCCAGGACTGCTGACCCGATCTTTTAATTCGGCGGGATGTAACCCCGACTCCTGCAATAATTTTGTCGTTCCGAAAACCGTAGCGAGTGCTAATTGCATGGCGACTGTTCTCGACAATCCCGCCGCTACTCCGCCATCTGCTAAAGCTTCGATCGCGATCGCCACATAAGCTGGCCCAGAACCCGATAAACCCGTCACCGCATCCATTAAAGTTTCTGGTACTTCTACCACTTCCCCAACTGCTGCAAAAATCGATTTGGCTAAATTTAGATGAGACGCTTCGACTTTTTTTCCAGGTGCGATCGCGGTAATTCCTGCCCCTACTGTAGCAGGAGTATTGGGCATCGCTCGAACGACCGGGATTTGGGGAAAGGCGGCTTCTAGACGAGCTAGCGGTACGCCTGCCAAAATCGAAATGACTAACGATGGCTTTTGGAGTGACTCATTTGCCATCTCTGCGATGACTAAATCTAATACTTGCGGTTTGATAGCGAGTAGTAAAATATCCGATGCTACAACCGAGCGATTCTCAAAAGTGGCTCGAATGCCATATTTTTGCTGCAAAAAATCTCGTCGCTGCGCTAAAGGGTCGCTGACCAAAATCTCATCGGTCGCGTAAATATTGGCAGTAATTAGGCGGGATAAAATCGCTTCTGCCATTACCCCGCCACCGAGAATTCCTAATTTTATAGACACTTGGTTAACGTCTATTCCTTACATATTTGCGATCGCGTTGCGTGGGCTTTGCTCAATCGTGCGACTCGGTTATTACTGAGCCAGGCGATTGAGATCTGCACCCCAAGTCGGCGTTGGTGGAACAGAACGAGGGGCAGCTTTAGCAACTTCAGGAACATCGTGGACGACACCTGAGAGAGTACTAACTTTTACGCTGCTGGGCGTAAACAGAAAGATACTTTCTCCAATTCGTTCTTGATGTCCGTCAATAGCATAGGTTCCGCCTGCAACGAAATCCACCGCCCGTTGCGCTTCTGCTGGATTCATCGTATTTAAATTTAGGACTACAGATTTGCGCTCCCGTAGCGTTTGAATCACTTGGGGCATTTCTTCAAATGAATGCGGTTCGATAACGACAACTTCCGCAACACCGTTAGCAATTCCTGGCATACCAATCACGTTATTTCTCGTAGTAGGACTTATTCCTGTTTCTGCTGTTATCAAGGGATCTCGATTTTGTCGGCGAGGTTGAGGTTCTTCTTCAACTACGCGATTGCGCTGTTCGGGATCGTTGTTGGGGTCGTGTTCCCATTCTTCATAATCATACTCATCTGGTTCTGAGATGCCTACAAAGTCTTTTAATTTTGTCAGAATCGTATTCACAGTTTTGTTTCCTTTACGAGTTTAGCTGTTGAATAAGTAACCCTTATAACTATCTAACGGTTTTTCTTTTGAGAGAATATTGTCAACCTATTGATTATCGATCATTAATTAGAGTAACCATCGAGTTTTTGCACTGTTTAACTTTAAAAAATTAAGCAGTACAAATAAACTAATAAATCTCTCGATCTAAATCCAAACAAGCTTTTCAAAGATATGGCTTGAATATTTCTTTTCTCTAGTCGTATAGAGCTTACTATTGGTTCCCTCATCAAAAAAATGATTTAAATAACCTTAGCTCTATGTTTAACAAAGGATAGATTGTATAACAATCTATTTAGATTTTAGACTAGAAAAAGAAAAATCATAAAAAAAAAGTAAATTTAAATTACTGATTTGTCAAATCTTCTTAAGAAAAAATTCCAATTTTATTTTAACTAATTCTTTCTCCAAAAATAATACGCCCTAAACGGATCGTCGTTGCACCTGCTTCAATCGCGAGTAAGTAATCATCTGACATTCCCATCGATAGCTGTTCCATTGATAATTTAGATTTTTGTTCGATCGTTTGCGCTAGTTCGCGGGTTGACTCAAAGGCAACTAAGATTTGTTCGTCAGATAATCCTAGCGGCAAAATTGTCATCAAACCTTGAATTTTGAGATGGTGGTATTGTTCTAATTCGGGTATCGCAGCTAACAGTTCGGGAATCTGCCAGCCATATTTATTAGGGTCGGGTAAAACTTTAACTTGTAGGAATACTTGAGGAGGATTGGGTAATTCGGCAGCTAATCGATTGAGACGTTGAGCGATCGCGCGATCGTCCACCGAATGTATCCAGTGAAAATGTTCTAAGATCTTTTTGGCTTTATTTGCCTGTAGATGACCGATAAAATGCCAGCAAATATCTGGCAAATCTTGCAATTGCTTTTGTTTTAATAAAGCTTCTTGCAAGCGATTTTCCCCAAAATCGCGCACTCCTGCTGCATACGCTTCTCGCATCGCCTCCACCGATACTTGTTTGGTAATGGCAACTAAACGAACATAAGACGGGATTTGTTGGCGAATTTGGTTAATACGTTGAGTGACAGTCATGATTAGAAGGCAGAGGGCAGAGGGCAGAAGGCAGAAGGTTTATTGAAGTTGAAAGTCGAAAGTCAGAAGTGGGGAGATAAAGAAGACAAGGGAGACAAGGTAGAAAGTATAGAGCAATTCTTATTCCCTATTCCCTGTTGCCTTTTCCCATTCCCTTTTTTGAACTTTGAACTTTGAACTTTGAACTACTGAAATGTTTGCTGATAAATATCATAAAGCTGCTTATATTCTTGAGAAGATTCGGTGCGACGGAGTGTACGCAAGCGATTTTCAACCAATAAACGCGCATCGGCGCGACTGATAATTTCAAAGGAAGTCCCTTCTGGAGTTGTTGATACCAAGAAAAAGAGGCGTTGAGCGTAAAGAGTTGTAAAAATTTCTTGATTTTCGTCGAGCAGACATACTCTATATAGCAGTCCGAATGTTGGATGATTTAGATAGGTTTCGTTACTCATCTATATTTAAAAACTGAGCGGGAATTTTCAACCCATTCTATGGGGTCGAGTATGTCACAAATACGAGTCTGTATCATAGCAAGATAATAATTATGCCCCATTTTGTCTTATTTACAATGTAGGCAATTTTTCTTAAACAGATTTCTCGCGATCGCAATTTATCTAAAGAATAAAGGTAAGTCGTCTTTTCCAAAAGTGGTATAAGGAATAAATAAATATATTTATTGCTGTACGTCCGATGCTCGATCTCGCCAAACTCGCCGTACAAATTCCTGGGATTAGCCAACACTTTAAAAAAGAAGTTGCTTCAAGTCGCCAACGTTTAGAACGCGCCCAAGTATTATTAATCGAAACTCAAAGAAGACAGGAAGAATTAATCGAAATACAGCAAAAATGGCGCGATCGCCTGATTTTTTCGGTCGCAACTCCCGTCGAAACCCTCGATACTCGCATTACTATTTCTTCTCCTCCCGACCGCCACAGCGTTTTTGCAACCGATGGTTCGCAAATTGCTCCTTCCCATCACGAAATTGCTTATTGTTATTTAATTAATGTCGGTCGCGTGATGTTGCATTACGGACAAAATTTGCATCCGCTGCTTGACAGTTTGCCCGAAGTATACTATAAGCCAGAAGATTTATTCGTCTCGAAACAATGGGGAATTCGCACGGAAGAATGGATGGGACATCGGCGTACTGCTTTGGAAATGCAAATGCTTGCAGAAATTGCTTGTCGTTGGGTTAAACCGCCAGGGCCGCATTACGACCCCAATCTTGCTTTAGTTGATGGGTCTTTAATTTATTGGTTTTTAGATGGATTGCCTTTAGAAGCGCGCGATCGCATTTTACTCCCTATCCTCGAAGCGTGGAAGGAATTACGAGAAGCAAAAATTCCTCTGCTAGGATATCTCAGCGCCTCCCGCAGTATGGAAGCGGTTAACTTTATGCGCTTGCAAGCTTGTCCTCACGATACTCCTAATTGCCTCGCCAACTGTACTAATCTTGAAGAGGAGCGTATGCCATGTCAAGTTATCGATCCCCTGCGAGATGCAACGCTGTGGGCATATATTTTAGAACCGGGACAGCGAGGCCCTTTATGGCGGAGTTACTCGCGCATTCTCGATTTATATGGCGACGCACAACGGGTCTATTTTTGTCATGTTAACGTGGGGACGGAAATTGCTAGGGTGGAAATTCCTGCTTGGGTTGCAGAGGATGCTGAGTTATTAGATCGTTCCCTCAGTATTGTCTTAGCACAGGTACATAAAGGATATGGCTATCCTATCGCCCTCGCAGAAGCGCACAATCAAGCAGTTGTTAGAGGTGGCGATCGCGCTCGCTTTTTTGCTTTACTAGAACAGCAGATGATTAGGGCAGGGATGAGAAATGTAGGCGTTTCTTATAAGGAAACTCGCAAGCGTGGGAGTATTGCTTAAAGAAGCTAATATCTCAACTGAAAATATTTTTTCTTAAGCTTACTGCGAGTCCTGCCGCGATCGCTAAACCAAACACAATCGACGGTTCGGGAATTTGTTCGTTATCCGTACCACCGCCACGTTTTGTTGCTATCCATCTGCCTTCTTGCGTAAATAGTTCTCGAACAAGTATGAAAAAAGATTTATTATTTCCATTAATGTTCAGAAACGACCCGTTACAACACGCCTGATCTCCAATCGACCATTGCTCGTATTTAGAATAACTAAACATAGATCTGTAATCGGTATCAACAGAACGAGGCCTGCCAATACTTCCGGGGAGTGTATCTGTTTGAGGAGGTTGCCAAGCAAAAAGTGCAGCGGTTGAAAAAATTTCTTGTTCTTCGCCAGCAAAGTTTAAAGTCCAACGTCCGTCGCTTAAATTCCAAGTAGCGTTCTCGGTAGTTTCAAACCCACTTTCCAACGGGATAGTTGCCGAAAAACTTTCCAACGCGTACCAATTATCGCTTGTACGAATGGTAATGTCAGGATTAGGAGGAAAATTATCTGGAAAGGAACTTGGAAAAGTTCCTTCAAAAGGTTCTGAATCGTCATAACTCAACTCTCCAGTTCCGAGAGAATTGCCAGTCGCCGCATCAAAAAATTTTAAGTCCCAAAAAACAGTAGCTGCATGAGTTGGTTTTGAAATTATCGATATTAAGCTTAAAGCAGAGAATGCAGTAGCAACTAATAAATTTGACAGAATATTAGTCATATTAATCGTTATTAATTTATTAAAAAAATAACATTGTTTTAATAAATTATATATAAAAAAAGATGAAAAAACAGAATAATACCATTTTTCTTTAGTAGTAAAAAAGACTAAGAATAACAACTTTGTTAAGTAGAACGAAATGAAACCCAATCCAGTTAACTTTTAATGTTGAGTTCGCTAAATCCAGAAAGCTTTTATTTAAAAGATATTTTCGCTCTAGCTCTACCCAACATTCTAAGCCTTACGCGCTACTACCTTCGTCTTTCATTACTTTGGCAAAATAATAATATAAGAAACTAAAAATCAGGAAATAACTGGATAATGGCATAAATCGCCACTTTATACCTCCTGATTTTCTTGCTTAGCAAAGTTTTTTTAGCTGCGAATAAAATTCGCAAAATACTTATAAAAGAGATCTATTAAGTACGGAAAATGCTGTATCGATGAGTTGAGAGTAATGAGGTTGATTTATATCGACTTCGTGGGAAACTTCGCGATTATTTACTAATAAAGCTGTATTTTTCTGGCTATTTACAGCTAATATGCTACCGCGATCGTTTTTAATTGTTAATTCGTTTAACGATTCTTGCCAACTGCAAGCATAGGTGCGTCCTTGATATTCAAAAATCGTTTCTTTTATATCGTCGCATGACGTTTTAAAGTCGATCGCGAACGACTGTTCGCCTTTACCAAAGTCAGAAGTTGCAACGTGTCTTTCATCATTCATGCGTCTATTAACAGCAATATCGGAAGTTGACAGTCTTACGCCTACTAACTCTAATTCTATATTTTTGTTTCCATTCCAAACATTTTCTTGCAACTTATAAGCAATATCTATTCGATAGGGTAATGGATAGTAATCGCCCCAACGCCATGCGATCGCTTTCATTTCTGTATCGTTATCATCTTGTGCCAGAGTCAGTTTCAGATGATTTTTCCCAACAATTTGTTGCTCTTTTACTCGAACGTTGGGAGTCCAAAAAACCGGAAAATCATTGCCGATTCCCCACGGTTGTAAGCTGTCGATTTGTTGATAAAGATGGGGAGTTAGGCGATCGAAATTTGCTTCAGTATCAATTTTAACTAAAGGTTTGAGTTGTTCTGGTTTGAGGCATTGATGAGCGAAAGCACTCAATCTTTGAATAAACGCTTCTAGGTTTTGTGCGGATAAACTAAAACCCCCTGCCGCTTTATGTCCCCCAAACTTCCCTAATAAATCGCGACAGGAATCCAAGGCTTCAAAGACATTGAATTCTTCGATTCCCCTCGCCGAACCGCGTAATATAGAAGGATTTTCTTCTTCATACGTACCAATAAATACCGGAACGCCGTAGCGTTCGACCAAACGAGAAGCGACAATACCAATAACGCCATGATGCCAGTCGGGTTTAACAACGACTAAAACGCGATCGCGCATCCAAGGAATCGGCGTTTTTTCAATTAATGCGATCGCATCTCCTTCAATTTGTTCGCAAAACTTTTGACGTTGACTGTTGAGTTGTTCGCATTGCATCGCGCGTCCGTAGGCGATTCCAGGATTGTCAGTAGTTAGCAACTCTATAACGATTTGTGGGTCGCCAATGCGTCCGACAGCATTAATTCGAGGCCCTAATTTAAAACCAATATCGTCTGGTTTTAGTTGCTTTTGCTTGTCGCGGACTCCTGCTACTTTGATAAGTTCTTGTACTCCCGTCAATTGCGATTTGGGTAATTTACCTAACCCCCGTTTTAACCAACGGCGGTTAACTCCCACTAAAGGCGCGAGATCTGCAATTGTTCCTAGCGTGAAGAGTTCTAGTAATAGATCGCTCAACTCTTGAGAACCGCCCATATTTTGAGCGAGAGTCACTGCTAGAATGTAAGCAACGCCCACCCCTGCAAGTCCTCGATAGGGAGAAGATTCCCGAATGAGTTTGGGATTGAGAATGGCATGAGCGGGAGGCAGTTTTTCTGGGAGATCGTGGTGATCGGTTATAATAACCCCCATTCCTAACTCTACTGCTCTAGCAATGGGTTCGTAGGCAGAAATTCCGTTATCGACGGTTAGAATAATTCCTATGCCTGCATTAGCAAATTCTTCGACTATTCTTAGATTAATCCCATAACCATCTTTCATGCGACTGGGAATTGCATAATCTACATCCGCTCCCAAATATCGCAGAGCGCGTAATAATAAGGCAGTACTGGTCATGCCATCGGCATCGTAATCGCCGCAAATAGCGATTTTATCGTTAGTTGCGATCGCTTCTTCGAGTAGCGCCACGCTAATTGCCAAATCTTTAAATTCTTCTAGCGGCGATGGCAGTGTTTGAGATTCTGGGTTGATATAGACTTGCGCTAGTTCTGGCGTTTCAATTTGTCGATTAATCAATACCTGCGCTAAAAGCGGCGAGAGTCCGGTATTTTCTACCAGTTCGCTGACACGTTCGGGATTAGTCTCTGAAATACGCCATCGCTGATTTGGCAGTCGCATTGATGAGTAACTCTTTCTAAAATGGCAATATTTTTACTTTATGCCTAACAACATAGATAGTAAAGCTTAATGCGATCGGATTGCGATCGCATCTACATTTACTGCTTTGCATTTGTTACTGCTAGATATTTAATATATACAGAACAATAGCTAATGTCATTACTTTTATTCTGTCCTTGAAATTCCACTAGTAAATAAGCAGCTTCTTTACCCTGAATTTCTAAAGGGAACTCGACCGATTTCCGAGCAGAGTAAGTTAAAGTTTTAGTGTCGATCGTACTCCCTTGTTTATTTAAAAATTTTAAATTTAAGGAAACTCTTTCAAATCCCAAACACTTTGATGTTTGATTTTTTCCACTAAGAATAATCAATTCTGGAATCGAACCAAAGTAGATAAAAGTTACTGGCTCCTCTTGAAAAATCGTTTTTAGATTAATTGTTTTATCTTTATTCAGCCAAAATCTACTTTTATATTGTCGATCGACAACTACCCAGTTGGACTCATTTCCTGGTTTTGGCTGAATTCGTTCTTGCATAACAATCAAAGTATTTAAGACAGTTTTTACAGAAGTCGGACGAGTTCTTTGATAAATGCTAACAAGAACATTTTTATCTAATCTAAACTGTTGAGGCAAACGCTTAAAATCTTGTGCTATCTCCCAGTTTTCTGTAAAAGCATCCACAACAATTTTTACAATATCCTGTTCTTTCGCTGATAAATGATGTTGAAAAGGATTGGCGACAATAACATACTGAGCTTGTAAAACTTCGTCGAGTGGATAAGAGTCGCGAGAATCAATATCTGGAGTATCAAGAACGTTTAGTTTTCAAGATTTGAGTGTTATATCTTTTAAATAAAAAAGAATTGCCAAACCAATAAGAACGGCAGCACCAATATCGGGATATCCACGTAGCGTTGAGATCCAAGTTGGGGGTATTAATAATGTCAAAAAAGTTGTTGACCAAAAAACAATATGAGAATGTACTGGAATAATTTTAGTTGCCAGCACTCCCATGACTAAACTAAATGGCACTATATAAACAAGAGCATTACTAACAATATAGACAATTCGCGAATCTCCAAAGAAAAAAATAAATGGAGCTAAAAGCAGACAAGGCAATGGACTGTAATCATCTGAAAGAGACTTAAAAAATGTTTTAATGGCTTGCTCCGGTGCGATGCGAAAATTTTCTACTAATTCGCTAGTTTTGTTAGAATAATTCCCAAGATCCCAAGCATAAAAAAACTTTTCATTTGATATATAAAAAGCCGCGATCGCGGCTGTCACTAAAATTAATCCTGTTAATAAAAAAAGATCGATTGCGATTTTTTGTCGAGATAATTTTTGTTCTAGCAAACTTTTTACCGTCCTTAATAATAATTAACCCATTTAGCTGTCACGCTTTAAGACGAGGGAACAGGCATTATTGCAACAGCAAAGAGAGTGAAATAGATTTAGCCAGTTAAAGAATAGAAGGATTGAATGCCTTTTAGCTTAGCGATCGAATCCTCCCACTTCTGCTAAAGTATAAAGCGGTCTACCTTTAACCTCTTCATAGATGCGTCCGATATATTCGCCCAAAATCCCAATACAAATAAGCTGAACCGAACCGATGAAAAAAACCGCGATCGCGATCGTAGCAAATCCAGTCACGGGAGAATTCGGTTCTACTAATCGCCAATATAATACCAAACACGCCATTACGATCGAAAAAGCAGCCGAAATTAAACCTACATAACTAGCGATACGTAAAGGCACTCTAGAAAATGAGACAAGGCTGTTAATAGCCAAAGATAAAGATTTGCGAAAGGTATATTTTACCTCTCCTGCAAAGCGAGGATCGCGCTCGAAATGAATAGCTGTTTGTTGAAAACCGACCCAAGATCGCAATCCTCGAATGTAGCGGTTGCGTTCTGGCATCTGATTGAGTAAATCTACGACCGAGCGATCCATCAAGCAAAAATCTCCCGTATCTGTGGGAATATCGACATCTGCAAGAGATTTTAGAAGACGATAAAAGGAAAAAGCCATAAAACGTTTAAACCAACTTTCCTTTCGACGCTTGGTTCTTTGCGCGTAAACTACTTGATAGCCTTGTCGCCACTTTTCGAGCATATCGGGGATTAATTCTGGCGGATCTTGTAGGTCGGCATCTAAAATAATAATGACTTGTCCTCTGACAAAATTTAGCCCGGCAGTCACGGCAATTTGATGTCCGAAGTTTCGCGCAAAGCTTAGATAACAGACACGTTTATCGCGCTGGTGCAACTCTCGCAGCATCGATAATGACTTATCGCGACTGCCATCATTAATTAACACTAATTCTGTCTCGCCATCTAAACGATCCATTACGGCACTTACTCGCCGATACATCTCTGAAATCGTTTCTTGCTCGTTATAAATTGGAATAATTAAGGAATATTTAGGCACATTTGCTGCCAAACTCGACATAAGTGGATTAAATGCACTTCGATCGGGATACTATTAGCATTTTGCTTCCATCTTATTCAGTGGTTATTGTTTTGTCGATAGTTGTTTTTAAAGTTGTTGTAAAGTTTTGAGATTTAACTTGCGATCGCTCGGATTACATAGCAAGCGAAAATGACCGTGAAAACCATCCGCTATGCTACCCAAAAAGATGCAAAATTAATTTGCGCGATGACTCAAGCCGCCTATGCTGGCTATCGTTCTCTGCTTCCTTACAGCAGTGTTTGGCAGGAAACGCCAGAAGATGTGGCACGAGAAATGAATCTCGGCCCAATTCTGTTATTTATGCGAGAAAATCGGATTATAGGTAGCGTTCGCTGTCATATCAAGTACGAGAAAGAGCGATCGCATTTTCTCTATATCCATCGACTAGCAGTATTGCCCAATTATCGACGACAAGGAATAGGACGTACCTTGATGGAAGCGACTGAAGAAATTGCCAAATCGCTCATATTAAAGGAAATTCGTCTGGAAGTCCGCGCAGCACAACCCGAAAACCAGGAGTTTTATCTCAAACTCGGCTATCGGGTTGGTGCGATTAGTTTGTATTTGCCCGACGGTAGTCCGCGCGCCTACTGGATGTCTAAAGCGATCGTTTAGCAATGCGTTCGGATTTTGTCCAAACTGGATGAGAAAACAGCGATGCCGTTACTCGAACTCCGCGCAATTGATTTAACAGAGGCAGATGTCCGACAGGAGCGCTAAGATCCCAAATAAATTGGCTGGGGTATTGAGTCCAGTTATTACCCGCTTTCCAGCCGATTTTCGGCCACAATTTGGTAAAATCTTTGCCGACAGACAACCACAACTGACGCTGTTGGGCAAACCCAAACTTTCCTTCAGAATAAACCCACCATAAGAGATCGATCGTTTCCAAATCGCTGTTGGGAAACTGCTCGACTTCTGTAAAGTAAACCCATTTTCGCCCAATTGCCGCTTCGCCTGCTAATTCGCAGAGTTTTTGCCGAGTGAGACTATCAGCCGCTTGAAAGTCTTGCTGGGCGAGTAAGTGTTGCAGGAGGCGATAATCGATATGGCGATCCGATTGGAGAGGAATTAACCCTTCAGGAAAATCGCTTTGAAGAAATTTTTGAGTAGGAAGAGTATTAACGCGATACAGAATTTGATAAGCTTTACCAGCAACGGGATCGGGTGCGATAGACTGACGGGAGCGTAAAAACTCCATCAGAACTGTTAAACCGCGATCGCCATAGTTGACAAGCTGGGAAACTATTTGAAGTTGATTTTTTTGAGACTCTATGGGAAGACGTTCGGTTAACCGAGCGAGTTCTTCACTGAACTCTTGAACTGAAGTAGTAGACTGGTCATTCATGACGCGATCGCTTGTTGACCTTTGCATTTACTACTAATAGCACTAATCTCGCGCGATTGGTTAATAAAACGATCGCAAAACGATTAGCCGCTCGCCTAGAAAAAAAATCTAACGAGTAGTTGTTTTTACTGCAATATAAGAAAAAAAGATGTTATCTGCAATGGTAGCTTTCATACTTTAAAGGGCAAACGAATGTACGAAAAAATCCAACCTCCGACAACTGGTTCTCGAATTACCTTTAAAGATGGCAAACCCATCGTTCCCGACGATCCCATCATTCCATTCATTCGCGGCGATGGGACGGGTGTTGATATTTGGCCGGCTACTGAAAAAGTTATCGACGCAGCCGTTAAAAAGGCTTACGGCGGCAAGTGCAAAATTAATTGGTTTAAAGTCTATGCTGGCGACGAAGCTTGCGAACTCTACGGAACCTATCAATATTTGCCAGAGGATACCCTCACCGCCATTCGGGAATATGGCATTGCAATCAAAGGCCCTCTCACCACTCCCATCGGCGGGGGAATTCGTTCTCTCAATGTGGCGCTGCGGCAAATTTTTGACCTCTATGCCTGCGTCCGTCCCTGTCGCTACTATACGGGAACGCCATCTCCCCATAACACGCCCGATAAACTCGATGTAATTATCTATCGGGAAAATACCGAAGATATTTATCTGGGAATCGAATGGCGAGAAGGAACCGAAATCGCTGACAAACTCATTCATTACCTCAATAGCGAACTCATCCCCGCTACCAAAGAACACGGGAAAAAGCAGATTCGCCTCGATTCGGGAATTGGCATCAAACCGATTAGTAAAACGGGTTCTCAGCGTTTGGTTCGCCGCGCGATCGAACACGCTTTGCGCCTTCCCCAAAATAAAAAAATGGTGACTTTGGTACACAAAGGCAACATTATGAAATATACCGAAGGGGCATTTCGCGATTGGGGATACGAATTAGCAACCAGCGAGTTTCGCCCTTGTTGCGTCACCGAACGAGAATCCTGGATTTTGGGCAATAAAGAGAAAAATCCCGACCTCAGCTTAGAAGCTAACGCGCGACAAATCGATCCTGGATTTGATGCGATGACCGCAGAGAAAAAAGCCGAAATTCTCGAAGAAGTGAAAACCGTGCTGGATTCGATTTGGGAGACACACGGCGATCGCAAGTGGAAAGAGAAGATAATGGTTAACGATCGCATTGCCGATAGTATTTTTCAACAAATTCAAACCCGACCGGACGAATATTCTATCCTCGCGACGATGAACTTAAACGGCGATTATTTATCCGATGCTGCGGCTGCTATCGTCGGCGGCTTGGGGATGGGGCCAGGGGCAAATATTGGCGATAGCTGTGCGATTTTTGAAGCGACTCACGGAACGGCTCCCAAACACGCGGGTTTGGATCGGATCAACCCCGGTTCGGTCATCCTCTCCGGCGTAATGATGCTAGAGTATATGGGCTGGCAAGAAGCGGCAGATTTAATTAAAAAAGGCATTTCTGGCGCGATCGCTAGCCGAGAAGTGACTTACGATCTGGCTCGCTTGATGATACCTCCTGTCGAGCCTCCTTTGAAGTGTTCCGAGTTTGCCCAAGCAATTATCAATCGCTTTAACAATTAGTCGCAATTGTATCTCTGTCGTTAGCCAGGGCGCACGGAAGTGCGCCCTAGTTAGCATAGATAAAGAAAAGGCAGGGCGTTTGTAAATTTTTTTTTCGCCCAAAGCTATTGCATATGGAATAAAAATCGTACCCAATGTTGATTAAAACAGATGTTTGTAGGAAATGCCCAACCCGATCCCACGTTATAGTTGTCTATTATTCATATTGAGATTTTAAGATGAACGGTTTATCTCAAACTGATTTACCAGTATTTAACCTACTCAGTATCGGTCAGCGAGGAGTAGGAAAAACGGTTTTTTTGGCAGGTAGTTATGTAGAATTGCAAGGGAGTCGAAGCAAAAATAGCGATCGCTCGCTGTGGCTGGAATGCCAAGATAGTCAGGGAAAAGAAAACCTAGAAGCTGTCCTCGACTACATCGCTCGAACGGGAGAATATCCGCCTCCCACGATGAAAATTACGGATTTTAATTTCAGTTTAAACGCTCATAGTCGGCAAGGAGACAAAAAGCTCTGTGCTTTTCGTTGGTGGGACGTTCCAGGCGAGTCTTGTAACTTTCGCGACCCCGACTTTCAAAAAATGGTGTTGAATTCTCATAGTTGCTGCGTTTTTATTAATGGGTACGCACTCGTCAACAATCCAGAGTATCTAGATAAATTTGAAGGCGCATTCAAACAGGTAATGGCGATCGCATCTCTCGTTAAAGAACATGGTTTAGACTATGGCTTTGCCTTAATTTTTACCCAATGCGACTTACTCGAACCCGGCCCGGTCAGTCAATTGCAAATCGAAGAGAACTTACAACCTTTGCTTGGTCGCCTTGATGCCGTCAACGCCAAATATCAACGGTTCTACTCAGCCATTCCTATAACCGCTCACCAACAAACGTTTCAATTGAGCGCGACAGGGGGAGCGGCTGCTCTCGTTTGGCTGCTTGGCGAGTTAAACAAAACCGAGCCTTTTCAGGAGAGGAGAACGTTAGAAAGTGGTTTAAAACAAAGCGTGTCAACCGCAGCCGAACGTCAACGCGCCCCAACTGCCGTCAATCCCAATCGTCATCGTTATTTACCGATACTAATAGCATCGAGTCTTGGCGTGTTGGTAATGAGTTTGGCACAGTTTTTCCTACCGAGTGCCGAACAAGCTCAGACCCCGACAGAGCAAATTAGTCAGTATGAAAGCATTCTCGCTCGCGATCCGAATAATATCGATGCCTTAGTCAATCTAGCTAAACTCTACATAGAACAGCAGCAGCCTGACAAAGCAATGCCCGTCCTAGAAAAAATCGTTCAACAGCGACCCGATAGCTTGGAGTGGCAATTTATTCTCGCTCAACTCTATGAAAATAAAGAAGAAAAGCAAAAAGCAGAATCGGTATACGATCGCATTCTTGCCCAGCAAGACAATAACATAGAGGCGCTTGTCAAAAAAGCCGTATTGCGCAACGAACAAGGCGATATCCAAACGGCTAAAACCCTCTTTGCTAAAGCCGAGAAAGTAGCGCCAACCGATGCTTTGAGGGATAGGGTTAAGGCAATCTCGCAAAGCGTTCTTCAGGGCGGTAACTGAAATCGATTTATATAACCTTGTTACTTTTGAGATTAACCTGGGGAATTATATATGTAAAAAAGATTTTTATGAGAGAACAAATTGAATTACTGACCGAAAACCTAAGCTGCACGATTGTCGGTAAAGCTAGTTCGATTCGGTTAGTGTTAGTCGCGCTGCTTAGCGGCGGTCATGTCCTTTTAGAAGACGTTCCAGGAGTCGGCAAGACACTTTTGGCTAAATCTCTCGCGCGATCGATTGACGGTCGCTTTCAACGCATTCAATGTACGCCAGATTTACTCCCCACCGATATTACGGGAACGAATATCTGGAACCCCAATACCAGAGAATTTGAATTTTTACCCGGCCCTGCCTTTGCTAACGTACTTTTAGCCGATGAAATCAATCGAGCTACCCCCCGCACCCAATCTGCTTTACTAGAAGTGATGGAAGAAAAACAAGTCACCATCGATGGGGTTGCTCGTGCCGTTCCTCAACCTTTTTTCGTTATTGCAACCCAAAACCCGATTGAATATCAAGGGACATTTCCTTTACCAGAAGCACAAATGGATCGCTTTACTCTTTCTCTAAGTCTGGGCTATCCGACTGAAGAAGAAGAACTTCAGATGCTACAAAAACAAAACGAAAGAATTAGCGTAGATACTCTCAAACCCTGTATTTCTCCAGAACAAGTCCAAGAACTACAACGCCTCGTCAGCCAAGTTAAAGTGACTTATGAGCTACAAAAATATATGCTTAACTTGGTACGAGCTTCGCGTAGCGATGACGAAATTACCCTCGGCGTTAGTCCGCGCGGCACGGTTGCCTTACAAAAAGCGACTCAAGCATTGGCTTTTCTGGAGGGACGAGATTATGCTATTCCTGATGATGTGAAATTGTTGGCACCTCACGTTTTATCTCATCGTCTAATTCCTGTAGGAGGGCGACAGGCTAAAACGATAGTTGAGAGGCTGTTGCGTACCATTCCCATAGAAAAGATTGTCACTTGAGAAAGTTACAACAAGTCAAGCAACAAATGTTCGATCGCATAAGAACAACTAAGTTTCGTTGGTCATTACTCGTACTATTCGTTATTGGATTGTGGAGTATCGGACTGGGATGGGGAATAGCATTCGCCTTCGATAAATCGGTCGATTCTATTCCCAGTCGCTACCAAACTGGAAAAGAGTTGTATCTAGAAAATTGTTCTGGCTGTCATATTGCCATTCCTCCCGAAGTTTTGCCAACTGAAGCTTGGAAACAGCTACTCGAAAAACCTGAAGATCATTACGGTCAAGTTCTAACCAATTTGATTAGAATTTCACAATTGCTGATTTGGGACTATTTAAAAGCTTATTCTCGTCCCGTAACTCCTAACGAAGCCGTTCCATTATATGTGGGTCAATCTCGTTATTTTAAGGCACTTCATCCCAAAGTTGAATTTCCCGAACCCATTACCCATAAAACTTGTATCGCTTGTCATCCAGGTGCGGCTGATTTTAACTTTCGTTCTCTCACGCCTGAATGGGAAGACGCACCTTAATACAGTTATCAGTGACCAGTGACCAGTGACCAGTTGTTAAACGATCGAACCTTTTCTAAAATTTCTTCGAGTTCTACAATTTTGCGATCGCTAACAGCTTCTCGTATCATTTCCAGTTTTCCAAACGAGTTTTAAGAAGCTTTGTTGGGTTATGCCAAAAGGCAGGCTAACGCCAAAGTTCCTCAACCACTACAAACCTTACATCGAACAAAGCAAATGTTTTCAGTTGTTTTTGCATATTAGGTACTGAAGAACCAAAATTATTTACATTTTATTGATAAAATTGCTTTCTCGTCTCTCTAATTTTTTGCATCTGTTTTTGAGCTTTCCAAGCTATGGCTGTCGATAACTCGCACATTTCTCTGGCTTTCTGTTCTGCGTTTTTTGCCATTTCTAAAATTTCTTCGAGTTCTGCAATTTGGCGATCGCTAAAATTTTCTCGTATTATTACCAATTTTCCAAACGAGTTATAGTAAGCTTTGTTGGGTTTCGTTCCCTCAACCCAACCTACATTTTTACTAAGCGATAAATCTAAGGATCAATATACAAATAGTCAGAATTCCAAGACTGACCCAGTAGCATTTTTCTCTTTTCAAGAGGATTGAGTAACTGCTATACAAATTTAAATTACTACTTTCATAATCAAAAAGTAAAGATTCTTTTTTAGACATATAATTTGACAATTTTAAGAGAAAAACTTCACAATTGATTCGTTCGATTTTATTTGTATTTTCTAAGCAGGTTATTATTTCCTCTATTTTTACGTCTCTTTTGAGATTTCTTTTGCCATAAAAATGCTTTAGTCTTTTCTTGTCATCATCGCTATCATTAGGAAAACCTATTGAAATTTCAGCAATAGCATCATTATAATTTTGTTTTGCCCATATAATTATTGAGTCAAGCATATATGAACCAAGTCCTCGATTTTGTAATTTATCTTCGATTTTATATGGGCCACCATTTCCAAAAACTACTTTGTTGTTAACTTGCATTTTTCCAAGCCATGTACATTCATATTTAGCTGACCAGCCTGGAAGATGATATTCAGAATCGTAGAAAAAACGTATGTCAACTTTATTTTTATAATTTTTATAAATAGCAAAAATTTTTTTGTAGTAAATTTTTATTTCATCTTTTATATTAAATAAATGTAAATCATTAAAAAAGATTTCTTTTTTACATTCTTTTTTAATTAAAATATAAGTTCCCAATTCTATTTCATTTTTAGATGTAAAATTAATATCTTCTTCACTTACATCTTTAAGCCTTATAATTTCAAATTCAGTAGAAAATGTTTTGTTTTCGGATTCTGCAATTTGTTGCTCGCTAAGATTTTCTTGTGTCATTCTTCTAACGCCATTCCATAATAAATAATCGCTAAAAAACGAATCGGTAATTCAATTAATTTTTCTGGCCCGTGGGGAATCTCGCCGCGAAAAGTTAATGAGTCTCCAGGTTCTAATAGATAAGTCTTCTTGCCGTGACGATACTCTAACTTACCTTCCAGCATATGAATGAACTCAACCCCTGAATGCTCGAATGTGGGAAACACTTCTGAGGCATCGTCCATCGTAATCAAAAACGGCTCGAATACCTTTGTCGGGCCTTGGTCGTATGCTAGTAAATGATAGGTGTGACCGCATTTTGTCCCTCTTCTGACTACTTCCATTCCGCGATCGTTTTTGACTAATTGCGCCCCACCGTCTGGCATATTGTAATTGCGAAATAACGATGAAAGCGAGACACCGAGAGCATTAGCAAGTTTCGCGATCGTTTCTAAACTCGTTGCTGTCTGTGCGTTTTCGATCTTCGATAGCATCCCGCGCGAAATCCCCACTCGATCTGCAACTTCAGCAATGGTCAACCCGTGTTTTTGTCTGAGTTCGCGGATTGTATTGCCTAAATATCTCTCCAGAGAATCGATCGCATCTTCGTTGTGTCTCTTTACCGCTTCAGTCATGCTTTTCTCTTTTTCTTGCATAATAGCAAGAAACTTTGTTGACATATATGAAATAATAATGCATTATATTCAATAAAGTTTCTTCATAAGAATCTTTATGCCATTGCGGTTGATAAAATTTGCGCTGTCGAAAGAATATCCCGAACCGCGAATGTTTAGGGAGCGCGATCGCCTGAAATCGAGTTATGATGCAGTCATCATCGGTGCGGGCGGACACGGACTCGCTGCTGCTTATTATTTGGCGCGAGATTACGGCATGAATAATATTGTCGTACTGGAGAGGGGTTATATCGGCGGTGGCAATACGGGGCGCAACACGACGATTATCCGCTCGAACTATCTCACGCCAGAAGGGGTAAAATTTTACGATGAATCGGTGCGATTGTGGCAGGATTTATCGCAGGATTTCGATTTAAATCTATTTTACTCGACGCGAGGACATTTCACCTTAGCGCATACCGATGCTTCCTTGCGGACGATGCGCTGGCGGGCGGAAGTCAACAAGCACTACGGGGTGGGTAGCGAAGTCGTAGGCAGCGAAGACATTCAAAAGGCTTGCCCCTATATGGATATGACTTGCAACGGTCACGCGCCCATTCTAGGGGCACTATATCACGCTCCTGGTAGTATAGCCCGACACGATGCGGTAGCTTGGGGTTACGGACGCGGTGCGGATATGCGCGGCGTGGAAATTCACCAAAAAACGGAAGTAACGGGAATAACTATTAAGTCGGGACGAGTGACGGAAGTACAAACCAATCGCGGCAATATTTCGACTTCCAAAGTTTTGTGTGCGGTAGCGGGATTTACGCCGAGGATTTTGGAAATGGTAGGATTGCGATCGCCCCTTTACATCCATCCTCTGCAAGCAATGGTCAGCGAACCGATGAAAGCATGGCTCGATCCTATCATCGTCTCTGGCAGCTTGCACGTCTACGTCAGTCAAACCGCACGGGGAGAGTTAGTCATGGGTGCATCTTTAGATCCGTATGAATTGCATTCAACGCGATCGACCCTCGATTTTGTGGAAGGATTAGCAGCGAGAATGCTAGATCTATTTCCATTTTTATCGAATGCCAAGGTCGTGCGTCAATGGGCGGGAATGGCAGATATGACCCCAGATTTTGCCCCGATTATGGGTAAAACAACCATTGAAGGATTTTACTTAGATTCCGGTTGGGGAACTTGGGGATTTAAAGCAACGCCCGTATGTGGAAAGACGATGGCGTATACCGTTGCGAACGATCGCAATCACGAATTAATTAAAGATTTTTCCCTGTCTCGTTTCGCCGATTACGAATTGGTAGGCGAGAAAGGTGCAGCATCGGTAGGACATTAAAAGTCGAAAGTCGAAAGTCGAAAGTCGAAAATCCTTTCATCAAAAATCCAAATCGGAAGTCGAAAGTTAATATTCTCTTAATCCAAAATCCAAAATCCAAAATCCAAAATTGAAAGATGAAATTAATGACTTGTCCGATAAATGGTGAAAGACCTATTTCTGAGTTTGTTTGTGGGGGCGAAGTACGTCCGATGCCAGATCCAAAGACGAGTGACGATCGCGCTTGGGCTGATTATATCTTTAATCGCAATGGCGCGCCAGGAATCAAAAAAGAATGGTGGTGTCATACGCCAAGCAATACTTGGTTTATATGCGATCGCAACACGCTAACCGATGAAGTTTTGCGGACTTATTTATGGGGGGAAGAAACGGCATGAGTTATCGCTTACCACCCGTTGCGGGAGAATGGATAGATCGCACTCAAGTAATCTCTTTTACTTTTGAAGGTACTCGATATTGGGGTTATAAGGGCGATACGATTTCTAGTGCGTTGTGGGCGCAGGGTAAGCGCGTGTTGGGACGCAGTTTTAAATATCATCGTCCGCGCGGGATTTTAAGCTTTGCTAATCGCGATATCAATTGTTTGATGCAAGATGGGGAGAAACTGAATGTTCGGGCAGATGTTACCCTTATCGAACCCGATATGAATCTAACCGCCGTAAATACGTTTAGAGGGTTAGAACGCGATCGCGCTAGCATTCTCGATTCATTATCTTCGTTTCTTCCCGTTGGTTTTTACTATAAAACTTTCCACGAAGTTAAAAAGCTATTCCCTTTTTGGGAACGTCAGATACGTAAGTTGGGAGGATTGGGAGAGTTAGATACTTATGCACCTCGAATATATACTCCCAAACGCTATGATTTTTGCGACGTATTGGTTATTGGTGCGGGTGCGTCGGGATTAGCAGCAGCGCAAGCAGCAGCAGAAGCAGGGGCGGATGTTGTTATCGTCGATGAAAATGCACGGGTAACGAACGATGAGATTACTAATAATCCTCGCATTCGTTTGTATTTAAATACTGAGGCGGCGGGATATTATGTCGATAATTGGATACCGCTTGTCAATCCCGATTACATGATTAAAATGCGGGCAAAAACGGTTATCGTTGCTAGTGGCGCTTACGAACAACCCGCCGTATTTCGCAATAACGATCTTCCTGGAGTCATGTTAGCTTCTGCGGCGCAACGATTAATTTATCGCTACGGGGTTAAACCGATGAATCGGGCGGTAGTTCTCGTTGCCAATCGCGATGGCTATCAAGCGGCGATGGATTTAGTAAAGCATGGCGTAACTGTAATGGCAGTTGTGGATTTGCGTTTAAATGACGCAACAGATCCTGTCGTACAAGAATTAAAAGACAGTAATATCCCAATCTATACAGGACATTGTATCTACGAAGCAAAATCTAATGCAAACAAAGATGGCGTTGCCGGGGCGGTAATTTGTCCTATCGATGAGAATGGTAAACCGAGAACGGAATTTAGTCGCGCGATCGCGTGTGATGGCATTATTATGAGTGTCGGTTGGGCACCTGCTGCTAATTTACTCTATCAAGCGGGAACAAAAATGCGTTTCGACGACCATTTACAGCAATTTGTCCCCGAAATTCTTCCTAAAAGTATCTTCGCTTGCGGACGAGTTAATGGAGTATACGAAGCAACGCAAAAGATCCTCGACGGTCGTCGGGCGGGGTTAGAAGCTGTGGCATATTTGGGATTGGGGGAGGGCGCACGCCATGCGCCCCTACAAGTCACTGAAAAAGAATCGCCTTCCCATCCATACCCGATAATCGAACATCCTCAAGGAAAGAATTTTGTAGACTTCGACGAGGATTTGCAATTTAAAGACTTTATTAATGCCGCCAAGGAAGGATTCGACAATATCGAACTCCTCAAACGCTATACAACCGTTGGCATGGGCGCGAGTCAAGGCAAACATTCTAATATGAATGCGTTGCGAATTTTAGCGAAAATTACGGGTAAATCCCCCGGAGAAATCGGAACGACGACGGCACGACCATTTTTCCATCCCGTCCCCATGTCTCACTTGGCAGGACGCAGCTTTACGCCCGAACGCCGAACCCCTTTACATAGTCGTCATGCTGCTTTGGGGGCGAAATTTATGCCTGCGGGTGTCTGGCAGCGACCGGAATACTATCAAAAACTTGACAAACCACAAAAAATATGTATTAGCGAGGAAGCCGAAGCAGTTCGCACGCGAGTAGGCATTATCGACGTGGGAACCTTGGGCAAGATAGAGTTGCGCGGTTCTGATGCTGCCGAATTTTTGGAGAGGGTTTATAGCGGACGCTACGCCAATATGAAAGTAGGGACGACTCGCTACGCTTTGATGCTGGACGAAGCGGGAGTAATCGTTGACGATGGCGTAATTGCTAGATTAAGTGCGGAACATTTTTACTTTACAACAACCACATCGGGCGCAACTAATATATATCGGGAACTGTCGCGACTCAATATTATGTGGCAGTTGGATTGCGGAATTGTTAATCTAACGGGGGCGCGTTCTGCTATTAATTTAGCGGGGCCTTATGCGCGAGAAGTCCTTTCTAAACTAACAGATCTCGACTTATCTAGTGAAGCTTTTCCCTACCTTGCCGTTCGCCAAGGGATAGTTGCTGGCATTTCTGCGATATTAATGCGCGTTGGATTTGTGGGCGAGTGGGGATATGAAATTCATGTAAGCACTGAATCTGCCCCGATGCTGTGGGATGCTTTGTTAGAAGCGGGTGCGGATTACGATATTCGTCCTTTTGGAGTAGAGGCACAGCGTTTGCTACGTTTGGAAAAAGGACATATCATCGTCGGACAAGATACAGATGGGTTGACAACGCCTTTGGAAGCGGGTTTAGAGTGGGCGGTGAAAATGAATAAACCTTTCTTTATCGGTCAGCGTAGCTTACAAATTGTCGCCAAGAAACAGCAAAAACAAAAACTCGTCGGTTTCATGTTGGAGGAAGATTTTAAGGGAACTCCACCGCAAGAACGTCATTTAATTATTGCAGATGGAGAAATAGCAGGTCGTATCACGAGTATTGCTTTTAGTCCAACGCTGAAACGGTATATCGGTTTGGCGTATATCAAACCAGACATAGATAATCGCTTTTCGATTCGTCTGTCTGATGGTTCTTATGTGACGGGAATTGTGAGTCCAACACCTTTCTATGACCCGGATAATAACCGCCAGCATCGCCTCTTAAATCCCCCAACTCTGGGGGACTTTAAAGATATTTCATCACCAAAAAGGGGAGTGAAAGCATAATATTCTCTCTTCTCCGCGCCTCTGCGCCTCTGCATGAGATAAAAAAACCTAAGTCACTTGCTTAATCCCTTTTAGATAAATGAAAACCCTATCTCCTCGAACAAGTCCTATATATAACCAACTTCAACAACTCGATGGCGAGTGGCGCGAGATTAATGGAATGCGATCGCTCTATACTATTCCCAACGACGATACGATTGCCAGACGATTAGGTATAGCAGATGTATCTTTTCTAACCCGTTTTGGCGTTAAAGGTGCAGGCGCAGCAGCATGGTTAGAAGCACAAGGAATTCCCATTCCCAATCGTCCTAACAGTTGGACTCCTTTAACGGAAGGCGGATTGATTGCCCGTCTCGGATTAAGCGAATATTTAATAGAATCCTCCATATCTCCACAACTCGCTGAAGCTTGTCAGAATCCTCCAGCAAAAGTTTATCCGGTTTTGAGACAGGATTTAGCGATCGCGTTGTGCGGCGAAGCGATTAACGAACTACTTTTACAAACTTGTAACGTCAATTTCCAAGCATTGTCAGAACGTTCCGTCATCTTAACTTCTATGGTAGGCGTATCTGTCATTGTTATTCCTGGCGAAATCTATCGGATTTGGTGCGATGGAACGTTTGGGGTATATTTTTGGGAAACTTTGGTCGCGATCGCGCAAGAATTAGGAGGAGGTGTAGTAGGGGTTAATTAGTTCAAAGTTCAAAGTTCAAAGTTCAAAAAAATAGATAGACAAGGGGACGAGAAAAAATATTGAGAGGCGTAGAGGAGATTTATAGAGGTTAATAATGATGACGACGATTACGGATGCAAAGAATTTTTTAGAGACTCATCAAGTTAAGTTTATTTTGGCTCAATTTGTCGATATTCATGGGGTGGCGAAGACTAAGGCGGTTCCCGTTTCGCATTTAGAGGATATTCTAGACCCTGGGGCGGGATTTGCTGGTTTTGCGGTTTGGGGTATGGCAATGAACCCCAGCAGTCCCGATTACTTAGCCAGGGGCGACCTTACTACGCTTTCTCTCGTCCCGTGGATGCCTGGATTTGCCAGAATGGTTTGCGTCGGATATGTCAACGGAAAACCCTATCCTTACGATACGCGCTACATTCTCATGCAGCAAATCGATCGCCTGAAACAGCAAGGTTGGATGTTGAATACTGGATTGGAACCAGAATTTCTACTGTTGCGTAAAGACGAATGCGGTAATCTTCATCCTTACGACTCGACGGATACCCTAGATAAACCCTGCTACGACTATAAAGGACTCTCTCGCAATCGCGCTTATATCGAAAAGTTGGTTTCTAGCTTACAAACTGTAGGATTTGATGTTTATCAAGTAGATCATGAAGATGCTAACGGACAGTTTGAGATTAATTATACTTACACCGATTGCTTGACTTCATGCGATCGCTATATTTTCTTCAAAATGGCAGCATCCGAAATCGCTAAGGAAATGGGTGTTATCTGTTCTTTCATGCCTAAACCCTTTCCCAATCGGACGGGTACGGGAATGCACATTCATCTATCCATCTCTGACGGTACGAATAATTTATTTGCCGACGATAGCGATACACGAGGATTGGGATTATCTAAACTAGCGTATCATTTTCTCGGCGGATTGCTTGCCCACGCCCCTGCAATAACGGCGATTTGTGCCCCAACGATTAACTCTTACAAGCGATTGGTCGTTGGAAGGGCATTAAGCGGCGCAACATGGGCACCCGCTTATATCAGCTACGGCGATAATAACCGTTCTAGTATGGTTAGGATTCCTGGCGGACGTTTAGAATTAAGATTGGCGGATGGTTCGTGCAATCCTTATCTCGCAACTGCTGCTGCAATTGCGGCGGGGTTAGATGGTATCGAAAAACAACTCGACCCAGGAGAACCCCACAACATTAATTTATACGATTTGAGCGACGCACAATTAAAAGAAAAGAATATCGGTATCCTACCGCAGAATCTCAAAGAAGCGATCGATGCTTTAGAAGCAGATGAGGTAATTAAAGGCGCATTAGGAGTCTTAGCAGACGAATTTATCGAACTCAAACGTATGGAATGGGTGGAATATATGCGTCACGTTTCTGAATGGGAAGTCGAACGTTATTTAGAATTTTTCTAAGATGAGTATTACTTTAGATTACTCAACTAAAAACCCAAAGATCGATCGCATTTTACAAGGAACGATTGGCATTTTTGAGCAAGTATTTCCCGATAGAATCAGAGGCTATTATCTTCGCGGCAGTTATGGCAACGGCAGCAACATTCCTAATAGCGATCTCGACCTTTATGCAATTTTTAAAGAAGATTTTCGCGATGCAACCGAGATTAAAAATGCAGTCAACCTTTGCGAATCTTGTGCTTTGATGAGTCCTATCCTTTTAGAAATTGCTCCTGGCGGAGAAGTTCATTTATCTCGTTTGGAATGTGCGGGGCTTGCACTTAATTTCAAATTACGAACGCAATTTCTGTATGGAGAAGACATCAGAAATAACATTACAATGCCGCCCTCAGATGCTTGGGTTCGATGGTCAGTTCATGCCCCTTTATCGAGTCTTAAAGCAGCTTATCTAAATAGCGAATTTCTAGTTTTCCCCTTAGATTATCCCGAACCAGAATCAGAATTTTATGGTTACGATCGCCAAACGATACCTTATACCGACGGAATAGAACGTCCGAGTACAAAGTTATTAATCGCCCTCGTTTGTTGGATGGCAACTGCATTAATTGCTTTGAGGGCAGGAGATTATATTGGCAGTAAAAAAGAAGCCGTCGATTTATACAAAACTTATATTGATGATGAATGGACTGAGTTAATCGAACAAGTTTATTATCAATGCCGTAACCAATGGTATTATCTCATACCTGACGAGGAAGAAGATCGTAAAATCTTGCGATCGCTCTGTCAAAAAACGTTAGCATTTAGCAATCATTTTCTAACCATCTATCGAAATTTTTTGTTAAAAGAACTCCAAAGCGAACAAATAGAAAATAAAATTCTAGCCATGAAATATATGAAGCGAATTATTTATCCAAATGATGAGGAAATCATCGATGTTTTGAAAGAATTACAGAGATTGCATCGGGATGAAACGCTCAAAAATCTAGCTTTTAAAGCAGAACAGAATATTAATCGGCATATTTAAGAGGCATCGAAATGAGCGATAATAACTTTACATCCTCAACTATAGAAACAAACCCATTAAAATTTTTTTCGGGTAGAGGAGAAAATTACGAAAAATATCGTCCCAGTCATCCTAATGCGGCAATTGACAAAATTTTAACTGGATTGGAATCAAATACGCAGTTAGTTGCTGCTGATATTGGTGCAGGAACGGGTATCGGTTCTCGCCTGTTAGCAGATCGAGGAATTCGCGTATTAGCAATAGAACCAAACGCAGATATGAAATCTTCAGCTACTCCTCATGAATTAGTGGAATTCTTGACAGGAACGGCAGAAGAAATTCCTTTGCCATCTGCATCGCTAGATCTCGTTACTTCTTTTCAAGCATTTCATTGGTTCGATTTTATTAACAGTCTTCAAGAGTTTCGACGCATTCTTAAACCAAATGGACGTTTGGCTTTAATATGGACTCTTTGGGACGATCGCGATGTTGTTTCTAAACATTACTGTCGCCTAATTTCTGAAGCATCTAAAGAATATCAACGTAAAGCGCGATCGCAAATAGGATTAAAAACCTTACTAAAAAAGCTAAGATATCAAATGTTTTGGCGAGGATTGTGGCTACCTTACTTCAAAAACTTGCAACTTCATTGGTTTGATTCCCAGCAAGAATTAGACTTAACTGGATTAATTGGATTAGCTCAAAGTCAGGGATTTATCCCACAAGAAAGTAAGCAACTCGAACAACTCATTTCAAAGCTATCAATATTTCACAGTCGCTTTTGCAATAAATGCGATCGCGTTCGTTTAGCTTATCGGACGCGCTTATATTTAGCAACCTCCATAAAATTACCCTAATTTTCCCTTAAAAACCCCTCTCTGCGCCTCTGCGCGACGGCAGGTTCTCCTCGACGGAAACCGCCAAGACCGAACTGCCTCCTCTGCGTGAGATAAAAAAACTATGTGTGGAATTGTAGGACTACTAATCAAAAACGAAACGATGCGAGACAAGCTAGGCGAACTAATGGTTCCCATGCTGATTGGAATGGGAGAACGAGGCCCAGACTCAGCAGGCGTAGCCGTCTACGCAGAACCCTTAGCTAATGGCGATCGCAAATACAGCCTTTATGCAGGCAAACATAACATTAATTGGACGACCTTTGCCCAAGACTTCCCCAAAACTAACGATCTTCAATTTAACGAAAAACACGCCATTCTAACCTCATCACTGCCGCCAGAAGTCGTCAAACCGTGGATTAAACAACATTACCCACAACTACATATCCTATCGGCAGGAATCGCGATCGACCTTTACAAAGACGAAGGACAACCAGCCAGTCTTGCCCAACGCTACGACTTCAAATCCCTTAAAGGTTCCCACGTCGTCGCCCATACCCGCATGGCGACCGAATCTGCCGTTACCCCTGCCCACGCGCACCCCTTTACCGCAGGCGAAGATTTTTGTTTGGTTCACAACGGATCTCTTTCTAACCACCATTCCCTTCGTCGTCGGTTAGAACATCAAGGCATCCATTTTGAAACCGATAACGATACCGAAGCTGCTTGTCGCTTTTTAGAATGGCGAATGCGCGAAGGTGACGACCTAAAAACCGCTATTCAAAAAGGGTTTGATGAATTGGATGGATTTTATACTTTCCTTATGGGAACGGCGAATCAGTTAGCCTTAGTAAGAGATGCCTTTGCCTGTAAACCAGCCGTAGTAGCGGAAACAGACGATTATGTAGCAATAGCTTCTGAATTTCGTTCCCTGTCCCACCTCCCGAATATCCAAGATGCTAACTTATACGAACCCGCACCGGAGGAAATCTATTTATGGACGGCGTAACCTTCGACCTCGCCCAAACGCCCCTGCGAGAAGTCAATTATTACCTCCATCACGACATCCCGAAAAACGGCGGACAGACAATAACCATCCTCAACCCCAATGGGGCGCATAGCATCGCCGTTGGATTAAACGCCCCCGTCGATGTGGAAATCGTCGGACACGCGGGTTACTATGGAGCAGGCATGAACAGACTCGCAAACGTAACCATTCGCGGCAATGCGGGGCCGGGAGTCGCCGAAAACATGATGTCTGGTTGCGTGCGCGTTCAGGGCTTTGCCTCCGTCTCGGCGGGTGCTTCTTCCCAAGGCGGATTGCTGATTATTAATGGCGATGCTGGTTTGCGTTGCGGAATCTCTCTCAAAGGTGGCGATATCGTCGTAGGAGGAAGCGTAGGAAGCTTTTCGGGATTTATGGCACAAGCAGGGCGCATGGTTGTCTGTGGCGATGCTGGCGATGCTTTAGGCGATTCCCTTTACGAAGCAGTCATCTATCTGCGCGGCAACATTAAATCGCTGGGTGCAGATGCACAAATCGAACCCATGTCCAAATCAGATTATGCCACGGTGGGCGAATTACTTGCCAAAGCAGAACTCTCCTACAACCCCAAAGAATTCAAACGGATTGCTTCTGCCAAGCAACTCTATCACTGGAATGCCGACGCAAATCAGGAATATTAAAAAAGTCGAAAGTCGAAAGTCGAAAGTCGAAAGTTCAAAGTTCAAAGTAGAGACGCGAAATTACCCTACGGGAACCCTTTCAGGGAACGCGTCCGTACAAAGTTCAAAAAAAGTCTCTTTGTCCCCATTACCTTTTCCTCTGTTGTTCTTCTTCTCTCCCTTGTCTTCCTTGTCTTCCTTGTCTTCCTTGTCTCCCTTTTCCTCCTTGTCCCCAAGTCTACCTTGTCTCTCCCTCTCATCCTCTCTCTGCGCCTCTGCGCCTCTGCGCCTCTGCGTGAAATAAAAAACCCAGAATTTAACAATGAACGCCGAAAAAAACACCCACATTAATCCTCCCTTATCCCGCGAAGAATCGTGGGGATACGATCGCCGTATCATAGACTATATCCAACACGCTGCCACCCAAGGTCTATACGAAATACGCGGACTCGGTGCCAAACGCAAAGTCCCGCACTTTGATGACTTAGTTTTCCTCGGTGCATCCCTAACCCGCTATCCCCTCGAAGGTTATCGCGAAAAATGTATCACAAAAACCGTTCTCGGCACTCGCTACGCCAAAAAGCCAATCGAACTAGAAATCCCCATCACCATTGCCGGAATGAGTTTTGGTTCGCTTTCGGCTAACGTTAAAGAATCCCTCGGACTTGCCGCAACTGCAATCGGAACCTCGACAACTACCGGAGATGGCGGCATGACTCCCGAAGAACGCCTCTCCTCAAAAACCCTCATTTATCAATGCTTGCCCTCTCGTTACGGGTTCAATCCCGACGATTTACTCAAAGCAGATGCGATTGAAATCGTCATCGGACAAGGCGCAAAACCAGGCGGCGGCGGGATGCTACTGGGACAAAAAATCAATCCTCGCGTCGCCGCAATGCGCACTCTGCCAGAAGGGATAGATCAACGTTCAGCTTGTCGCCATCCCGACTGGACGGGTTCTGACGATTTAGTTATCAAAATCCAAGAGTTGCGCGAGATTACCGATTGGGAAAAACCCATTTACGTTAAAGTCGGCGCCTCTCGTCCTTACAACGATGTTAAATTAGCGATTCAAGCGGGTGCAGATGTTGTAGTTGTTGATGGGATGCAAGGAGGAACGGCAGCAACGCAAGCAGTATTTATCGAACACGTTGGCATTCCTACCCTAGCAGCAGTAAGACAAGCGGTAGATGCCTTGGAAGAAATGGATATGAAGGGCAAGGTACAGTTAATTGTATCGGGTGGCGTTCGCACGGGCGCAGACGTTGCAAAAGCCCTAGCAATGGGGGCTGATGCGGTTTCTATCGGTCAAGGCGTTCTCTTTGCCCTCGGTTGCAACAGCGAAACTTACTTCCAAGAAGGCGCTTACCACTCCGCCACAGAAGATTATTCGCACCTCGGTACGGCGGCGGGATACTGCCATCACTGCCACACGGGTAAATGTCCCGTCGGCATTACCACCCAAGACGAAATCCTCGAAAAACGTCTCGAACCCGAAGTGGGCGCTCGTCGCGTTAAGAATTATTTACAGACCTTGACAATGGAACTTACTACTATTGCTCGCGCCTGCGGCAAGCAGAACGTTCATCATCTCGAACATGAGGACTTAGTTGCTTTAACCATTGAAGCAGCAGCGATGGCGCGCCTTCCTCTCGCTGGAACGAATTGGATTCCAGG
>JALOOL010000025.1 GCA_025454425.1 Hydrococcus sp. Prado102
TTCCATTTCCCCAGTACTTAATCTGTGACCAGACACATTAATAACATCATCTACTCTGCCCATGATATAAAAATATCCGTCTTCATCTCTAAACCCACCGTCTCCGGTAACATAATAACCGGGAATTGCATTGAGGTATGCTTTGTGAAAGCCTGCATCATCTTTCCATAATCCTAATAAACAGCCTGGTGGTAAAGGCAATTTTACTGCTACTAAGCCTTCTTGTTTAGGAGGAAGAAGGGTTCCGTCTTCCCCTACTATACGCACATCAAATCCAGCAATTGGCTTTCCTGCTGAGCCTGCTTTAGGCATTGGCTTTTCTATACCAGTAAGTATGCCAAGCATAGGCCAACCGCTTTCTGTTTGCCACCAATGATCAATAATTGGAATACCTAATAATTGATGCACCCAATGATAGGTTGCTGGATCGCATCGTTCGCCTGCCAAAAAAACTTGTTTTAAATGTGGCAATGCATATGGTTTTTTTAATAGCTTAGGCAAAGGAAGGAAGTAATGCAGAAATAACACTTCAGTTAATAGCACAGGTGTACGATGCGTTTTATAGTCTTTGAGTTATGTTGCCGTTTGCACAGGTGCAACGTTTGCACAGAAGAGTAACGTTAGGTTGCATTGAGGTCAGCAACCATACTGACTGATTAGTAACACAAGCTAGCTAATTTGTCAACACCTGGTTTCAGTCGCTGTGATTGAGGCTTAAACTGGGATCACATGGATTACAGGTAAATGACCCATAACCGTCAGCAGCAAGGGAAGTAACTTAGTTAAGTAGGTTATACACGATGAAAAGTTATTAACTTAGCTTGCGTACGAAGGTCCCACGAACGCCACCCCTTCCCCCCAGTTCCTCGCCACCAGTCAGAACAAAGTTCAGAACTGCCCAGTGTAATAGTCACTAAATGCACCTGCTGACGCCGAAAACGCCTCATCTCTTTAGAAAGCTTGTCGTCGAAGATTTCCAGCTTTCAAGATGATGGTTAAGATAATATTCTGTAACAAATTTGCTGCGCTGTTTATTTACACGCTACGCAAAAGGGTAAAAACCCTGGCTTATAGTGGTGTTCACGCGGTAGCCCAAACCGCCAAGGCGAGTAAGATTTGGTTTAACAATAAAAGACGTACCAGAATGGTCAGTCGAACTTCTTACATGCAAGATGAAATATTAATAACTCTACGTATCATGAAAATATACTTGCGACACTTCGACACCTGTGCAATTACATAACGGTCGATTCGAATTGGTTAAACTCTCGCATTTTTCAAGCTTAGCTAACTGAAGACTGCTCACACAATTAACATATACGAGGTGGCTATGGCCCCGTACATTTTGAAGGCTACGGGAAAAAAGCTAGCCTCAACAAAAAAATTCTAACTGTCAAACAGCGCAAGAAACTCTCAGACAATTACGAACGGGAGGGAATTGAAGTCATACTAATTAAATATCTGTAGTAGTTCTCTCGATCGGTCTTGTTCGCATAACGAGCAAGATGCTCGTACTACTAAAAATCGCAACTATACTATAATTCTCTGCGAACTTGCATTAACTCAAAAACTTCTTGCTTTCATCTCCGCGTTCTCTGCGTCTTTGTGGTTAATATTAAAAAAGCCGATGAAATTTAACGGAAAACACGCAATTATCACTGGCGGTTCTAGCGGGATTGGTAAAGCGACGGCTAAATTATTGGTTAGTGAAGGGGCTAATGTTTCAATTATCGCTCGCGATCGCGCTAAATTAGAAGCTGCAACTCTAGAACTTGAAACTGCAAAAGTCAATCCCACGCAACAAATTTTTACGATTGCAGCAAATGTCCGCCATGGCGCACAAATTGAGGAAGCGATACAAACTTGTATTGCTACTTTAGGGACTCCCGATATCTTAATAACTTCTGCGGGAATTGCGCGTCCCGGTTACTTTCAAGAAATCCCGATAGAAGTTTTTGAGGAAACGATGGCTATTAATTATTTTGGTTCGCTATATAGTATTAAAGCTGTCTTACCCAGCATGGAAAAACAGCAAAAAGGTCATATCGTACTAATCTCTTCGGGAGCGGGATTAATTGGGATTTATGGATATACTCCTTACAGTCCGAGTAAATTTGCTTTAAGGGGATTAGCACAATCGCTGCGAGGCGAATTGAAACCCATAGGAATACAAGTATCTATCGTCTATCCACCCGATACCGATACGCCTCAATTAGAAACAGAAAATCGAACCAAACCGCCAGAAACTAAGTTAATAACGGGAACCGCTAAAATTTTTACTGCTGATGCAGTAGCGCGGGAAATTGTCAAAGGAATTGAAAAGAAGAAATTTGCGATCGCGCCTGGTTTGGAAATGACTATACTAAATAGATTTCATAGTCTTATTGCACCAGGACTCAATTGGTACTTCGATCGCATTGTCGCTAAAGTGAAAAATAAGAAGTACTGAATTCTTTTCGCGATCGCCGATAACTAATAACTAAAATAAGTCCTGGTCTAAAATGATTCGAGGGGTTATTTCATAATTTACCATCGGAAATTCAGATGACTTTTAGAGAAAGACTTAATATTTCTCGCTTAGCAATACAATTCCCTCGCATCACTATCGGTTTCTGGATAGCTGTAAGCGTGGCGGGACTGTTGGCGTTTAGTTCTCTCAAATATGCCTTATTCCCCGATATTACCTTTCCAGTAGTTGTCGTCACCGCACAAGCACCGCTAGAAACGACACTAGAAACCGAAAACCAACTTACTAAACCTATTGAAGCACCCTTGCGATCGCTTCCTAAACTCGACGAACTTTCTTCGTCTTCCTATCCCGGACAAGCGGTTGTCAAGGTATTTTTTATTCCTGGAACTAGTATAGAATCCGCCACAGAAACGGTTCAATCTGCTTTAAAAGGGGTTTCTCTCCCGCCGAAAACGGCTTTTGAAGTCGTTCCTATCGATCTTAACGAATCTGCTGCGATTAGCTACGCCATCCAAAGCGACGGCAAAAGTATCCGCGAGTTAACCAATCTAGCGAATGCAAAAATAGTCCCTCAAATAGAGCAATTATCAGGCGTTCTTAAGGTTAATTTACTCGGAGATCCCAGCCAAAAAACTGAAAAAGCCTCGTCACTTATCCCTAATTTTCCCACGCGGGTACGTTTTAATAATCGAGAAGCAATCGCCCTTCAAGTTATCAAACGCAGTAAGGCAAATACTTTAGAAGTCGTTACAGCCGTAGAACAAGCCGTCCGACAAATACAGACACAGTTACCCGATCTTAAACTCATCTTAGCAGAAAGCCAAGCCGACTATATTCGCGAAGCTACTCAAGCAACGATTGATACTCTCATTGGTGCGATCGTTCTGGCAATTTTAGTTATCTTTCCATTTTTGCGCAGTTTTAAGGCAACATTGATTGCCGCCTTAGCAATTCCTACCTCGCTGCTGGGGACTTTTATCATCATGGCGATCGCGGGGTTTAATCTAGAAACAATTACTCTACTTGCCTTAGCATTAGTAATAGGGATTGTCGTAGACGATGCGATCGTCGATGTTGAAAATATTGCTCGTCACGTCGAGAAAGGCGAAAATGCGAGAGAAGCTGCCATTAAAGGAACCGATGAAATTGGTTTAGCAGTAACGGCTTCTACAGTAACGATCGCAGCAGTATTTTTACCCGTTGCATTCATGCGCAATGCTATAGGAGAATTTTTTAAACCTTTTGGATTGACGATTTCTGCTGCTGTTTTGTTTTCCTTACTAGTAGCGCGGACGCTATCGCCTGTTTTAGCCGTTTATTGGCTCAATCCTAGAAATAAGAGCAATACATCGCGTCTAGAAGTATGGGAAAATTTTCAAGAGGCGATCGCGAATGCTTATCGAAAATTGTTGCGTTGGTCGTTGCACCATCGCAAGATTGTAGTTGCGATCGCAATTTTGAGTTTGGTAGCGGGAATTGCGCTTATTCCCCTCATTCCCAAAGGATTTATTCCCCAACTCGATCGCGATGAATTTAATATCGTTTATACTGCTCCCTTACCTAAAATAATAGATCGAATTTCTCAATCTCCAACCCCCAATCCAAAATCTGAAACCCAAAATCAAAAAAGTTCAAAGTTCAAAGTTCAAAGTTCAAAAATTCAAAATCAATCAATCCAAAATCCAAAATCGGATGATGGTGCATTCGATTGGATCGACGATGTAGCTAGATCTCCCGAAAGATTTTTACTGCGAAAAACCATCAAAGTCGGTCAGCAACTCGAAGAAGTCGTTCTTAAGTTTCCCGAAGTAGAATCCGTTTTTACGACAGCAGGATTGCGAGGACAACCTAATTTAGGAAAACTGTATGTTAGGTTAAAACACGATCGCGTTTCCACAACCGCTGAAGTTCAAGCTAAAGTTCGCGCTGCTTTACCCAAACTCAAAGGGGTTGAATCGAGCGTTGAAGATATCCCCTTCGTACAAACAGAAGCCGAGAAACCCATTCAAATTGCAATTTTGGGCGAAAACCTCGATTTACTCAACCAAGCGGCGCAAGACCTCAAAACGCGCGTCGAGAAACTGCCAGGTTTAGTCGATGTAGAACTTTCAGGTCAAGAACAACAAGGAAATTTCATTCTCGAAGTCGAACGTCTCAACGGTCAACGAGTTGTTTATATAAGCACAAATCTTGCTAAAAATCAAGGTTTAGAAGATGCTGCTTTAAAAATCGAAGAAATTGCGCGATCGCACTTACCACCAGGCATTAGCTTACAAAGATGGGGCAGTTCTGCGCATAGTAACGACGTATTAACCAGTTTTGGCTCGACAATGGCTTTATCGGTTTTTTTGATGTTGCTGGTGCTATTTCTGCTTTTTCGTCGCTTACTCGAACCCATCGTCGTCGGTTTGTCCTTACCTTTATCGATTGTCGGAGCAATGTTAGGACTTCTGGTGACACAGAGCGATTTTGGGGTGATTTCGCTGCTGGGGTTGATCTTCTTATTGGGTTTGCTCGACAAAAATGCCCTGCTTTTGATGGATTCTACCAATCAATTGCGTCAAAAGGGTTGCGATCGCGAAGAAGCCGTAATAGAAACAGGAGCTATTCGCCTGCGACCGATTATAATGACAACCGCCTCAACCATTTTGGGAATGTTGCCAATCGCGCTAGGATGGGGAGCAGGAGCAGAATTGCGCCAACCAATGGCAGTCGCAATTATTGGCGGATTGATAACCTCTTCTCTACTTAGTCTGCTTGTCGTCCCCGTCCTTTACACTTTGCTTGAAGACATAAGAATCGGAAGTCATATAGTAAGTCGAAAGTCGAAAGTCGAAAGTCGAAAGTAACTATGAAGTTGAAAGTAAAAATTTTCCCTTGTCTTTATAATTCGTAATTCTTAATTTGTAATTTGTAATTATAAATTCCCCCTGTCTCCCTTATCCTCAAAAGTTTCCTTTGTTTTACATTTTCGACTTTCGACTTTCCTTGTCTTAACATTTCCCACTTTCGACTTTCGACTTTCCTACTGCATTCCTCCCCACATCAATCGCGCCCACCAAAAAGGAATTAAACTAAACAGAATCAACCAGTCAATTCGTCCAAAACGTAACTGATGCCATTGAACGCGGTGTTCGTTAGGACTAGTAAAACCTCTAACTTCCATCGCGATCGCAATTTGTTCTGCTCTAAGGAGGAGATTTTCTAGCAAGCGTTCGACTACCATCAACCATACCTTTAAACTTCGCTTAATTCCCAGCTTTTTCCAGTTAATCGCTCTAGTACGAATCGATCGCGCCAAATTTTGCACCTCTTCTAACACCATTGGGATAAATCGCAACGATAGCGTTAAGGTGAGCATAACTTCTGTAATCGGTAATTTAGAACGGCGCAACGGTTCTAATAACTCTTCCAATCCGGCGGTAATTTCTTCCGGTGCAGTCGTCAGTAAATATAGATTAGTACTATAGATCAAGGTAAATACCAAAGTACTCGTGCGAACGGCTAATTCTAGGGAACGACGAGTAATTACAATTCGTCCTTTGTCGATGAGAACGTAATGATAGTCTGTAGGCTGAGGAAAAATGGTCTCGCTGGCGGGAAGACGCGGTTGAGAATCTATCGCCAATCCATCGGGAGCAAAACAGGTAATAATAAACACTAAGATACATAACGTCAGCAACCATCCCATTTGCTGTTGCCAAACCCGCAAAGGAATACGAGCTAATAGCGTTAATAAAACGAGCAATCCTGCTATTCCCAATCGCCACCAGGGGTCGGCTAATAAAGGCGCAGCAAGAAAAGTCATCAACCAACCCAGTTTTACCCTTGGATCGAGTCGGTGCATCCAGGTGATCGGTTTTTCAAGATAGAGTCCTATGGGGAGCGATCGCAGTAAATCCATTAGTTAATGTTTATTGGTTGGGAGTACTCGGTAAAAACGGCGATCGAGCGATCGCCTAGTTTATCGCCATCTAGCACATCTCCTATCATATAAACATCTATGTTAACTAGACCAAGCCAATATAATCGCAGATTTGTAAGATACGTTTTTAGCAACTCAAGAAGTGTTTTAAAGTCTTGATTAACAGCACTAACAGAACTTATCTCATCCAGTTCTTTGATAGAATCGACGTTTAGTGTTTCAATTCTCATAAATTCTATTGATTCTAAAATTTGCTCCAGCAAATATTTTCTTTGGCTGGAAATCTTACAAACAAAGCTTTTACAAATATGCAATATGTCCTTTAAATCATAATCAGAATAATCAGGATATAAGGACTTTTTCAATTCAAAATCGGAATAATAAGGTGCTTTTGGAAGAAAAAATAAGCTAGCAGCAATCTTTTCAAGAGTAGTGATGATTTCGATTGTGTTGTTTTTTATTGCTGTTTCTGCCTCAATTTGTGAAAATCTTGGCACTTCTTTCTGTAGAAATCTTTCATGGCGAGTACATCTTATAAAAAAGCCTATCCAATCCTTCTCCTTGGTTTCACAAATTACGATATAAAAATAGTCACTATCTAAATATCCAGCCTTTAGTAGATAAATTTGTAAATGAGAAGTTTTTTCCTGAATTATTTTCTTGATGTTGATTATTTTTTCTGTACTCGTTTTGATAAAATCTTCATTTATTTTTGAATCGGTTATGTTGCGTTTGCGATTAAAAAGAATCCCTGAATATAAATCGAGATTAGCAATTTGATGATTAAAATCTTTCAAGATATTGTCTAAATCTATCAGAGTTAAATCCCCAGTAGAAAGTAACAAGTTTTCCACAGAAAATTCTCCATGTTGGCTTGCCTTCCAAGAAAATACATCATAAGGATAACTAGCTTCAGTCTGGAAGGTTAATCCTTTAATTGCTTGGGGCAGATAAGCTTCTAAAGATTCAAATAACTCTAAATGAGCTTTTTTTGAATAGTATCGATCGCGATCGAATAATTCTAATTGAATAAAATTTTCCATACATTAAATAAAAAACAAGGAACAATAGCTTCCTTGTCTTTCTTACATTATAAAACGATAAGATTTCTAACCACCAAAAACGCTACTAATTGCTCGTCCCATATTTTCTAGTTTCATCGCATCCATTGCGGCGGTTGGTTCGTAACCGCAGTGCATCATACAATCGGCACATTTGGGATTTCCGCTAGCGCGTCCGTAGTTTTCCCAGTTGGTTTGTTCTAATAATTCTGTAAATGTTGTGTAATGACCTTCGTTGAGAAGATAACAAGGTTTTTGCCATCCCAGTACGCTATAACTGGGACTTCCCCAAGGCGTACACTCATAATCTTTTTCTCCCATCAGAAAATCTAAAAACAAGGGATTGCAGTTGAAATTCCAACGCTTTTTTCCACTCTTCCAAGGCGCGAGAATTTCTCTAAATAATGCTTTTGTTTGTTCTCGCGCTAGAAAATGTTCTTGGTCGGGGGCCCATTCATAGCTATACCCTGGAGATATCATCATGCCATCGATACCCAAACTTTCTAGAAAGTCAAAGAATTCCTGCATTTGTTTGGGATCGGCAGCTTTAAAGACAGTTGTATTCGTCGTGACGCGAAATCCTTTACTTTTAGCTGCTTTTATGGCACGAATTGCAGTATCGAAAACGCCTTTGCGATCGACGCATTTATCGTGTTGTTCTCTCAAACCATCCAAATGAACGCTAAATGTTAAATAAGGCGACGGTTGAAATTTGTCGAGACTTTTTTCGAGCAAAATTGCATTGGTACAAAGATAAATAAACTTTTTGCGATCGCATAAACCCTTGACAATTTCGTCAATTTGTGGGTGTAATAGCGGTTCTCCTCCAGGAATAGCAACCACAGGCGCACCGCATTCTTCTACTGCTGCAAAACATTCTTCGGGAGTTAGATTGCGTTTTAAAATCTCTGGTGGATGCTGGATTTTGCCGCAACCCGAACAAGCGAGATTGCACCGAAACAAGGGTTCTAGCATTAGAACCAAAGGAAAGCGTTTGCGACCTTTCAATCGTTGAGCAATCAAATATTGTCCTACTGCTAAAGCTTGTTGTAATTGAACCGCCATAAATCTCGTTTCCTCTCACCTCATCTATGTCGAGTCATTATATACGTTCAGATAAGAGAGAGCCAAAGAACTTATAGAGGTTTTATAGTTGATTAACTGACTTTGGGGAACAGGGAAAAGCTCCGCTGGGGAAAAGGAAAAAGGGGAAAGGGGAAGGGCTTACAACCTACCCTTGTGAGTCCCCCACACCTCCCTACCTCTGCGCCTCTGCGCGACGGACGCTTGAAGTGCGGAACCTGCGTCCGCACGCGCGTCCTCCTCTGCGTGAGATTTTAAATCCATCCTGACTCTAATAAGAAAGTCAGAAACTTAGGTGCGACAAAGCCAAACGCGATCGCGCAAATTCCCACAAAAAACGACCAAAAACGCGAGAAAATCGTCAAACTAGTTCGCTTAGCAGTTAATTTTGCTAAATCGACGCGAGGAAAAAGTTCTCGTCGAAACCAACCAACGGCTTTAACTTCCGAACCGATTAACATATGTGCTTTGGTCATCCCAAACAGAAAATTTCCCCAAAATCCCCAACGAGAAGCATAACGCAAATATAAGTTTCCCGTGCGATCGCGCAGCACGAGATCGCGAGTAAACTGATATCCAGCATCGAGACAGCCAACAATTTCGCCTTGAATTTGTACGGGACGGGCGCGCAGAGGGCCGATATAAGGGTCGCACAGGAGAGTAAGAATCTCGGTTTGTGCAACAAGGCGATTTAGATCGGGATACATAACAAACCCATGAATTAACATCCCAATTCCAAAACCGAAGAAAGTCAAACTTGGTAATAGTCCTTGATTGCCAAAAGCAATAGCAAAGATAAAACCCAAGATAAAACCCAAAATAGAGCCAACCCACTGAGCGTTATAAAGTAAGATATCGGAAAGTAAATTTGCATAAAGCTTATTTTTATTGAGCTTTTTGCCCTCTTGAATGGCTGCGGCTAGATCGAATTCTGTCTCTAATTTTAATTGCTCCGCATAAGTTGCCAAAACGCGCAAGCGTTTACCCATCAAAGGATGAGTCAAATTCATTTCTATCCACCAACTCCAAGGATTAAACATATCCCAGAGTAGGACTCGTCCGATGATTTGCGGTTGTGAAGCTTGACGATAGGCAGTGCCTACCGCAACAGCAGACCCAGGATCGCAGATATTAAGGAGGCGAATACCAGCAATCGCATTCTGTTCGTTTTCTAGCATAGCGCTAGCAATTTTTACTAACGCTCTCGCCAATCCGTTAGGATTTCCGGTGGTTTGGACGGCAAAGCGATCTGCGTAAACTTCTCTAGTGCGAGATAAATAGGAAGCTAAATAGGTAACGACTAGATAAATAGTATAAGCAATGAAGCCAGGAATGGCGATCGCGCTTTTAAAAACAATATCTTTACCCGCTTTGCGACTAAAATTTCTTAACCATGTATAACTTAAATATGCAAGTTGCATCCATGCCGAGGCAGCAGTCATGAAAGCAAAATCTTTATGGACGATATGCCCTAATTCATGAGCATAAACCACAGCAATTTCATCGTCATCCAAGCAATCTAATAATCCCTGACTAATAACAATCCTTGCGTTATCGGGCAAAGAACCATAGGTAAAAATTGTAGGAGTGGGCGTTTCTAGAATTCCCAGACGAGGCCAATTAAGATTTTTGCGATCGCAAACGCGCTTAATTACTTCTGCTGTTTCGGGGCTGCGCTCTTTAATTTGTGCTAGTGTTAGCCAACGGATTTCATAGAATGATTTTTGGATGTAATCCATTATCGAAGGAGAAGCAAAAAATGCGAGCGCGTTAACAATAACAGAAACGATTGTGCCTGAAATTAACCCGCCAACGAGATCCCTACTTCCAAAAAGAAAAAGCAGGCAAAGGTAGAAAGCTATTATTACTGCAATTGATAAAACAACCGTCGCTGCAATGGCGATGGCAAGATTATCGGTTACTCCTACTCTAGCCAATCTAACATCGGTTTGAGCCGCTCTACCTGCCTTGGGGCGAGTTTTTGGCTCATCTACAACAATCGCGTCGGATTGAGTTTCTTCTTTGTTGAGGGTAGATAAGAAACCTTTTGCCCAACTACTTATTTGAGAATCGAGATGTTGTTCGAGTTGTTGACAAATTGCGATCGCTTTGTCTTTTTCTTTACTGCCATGATAAGCCCTCGCCAAAGCCATTTGTGCTTGTGCGTATTCTGACGAACCAGGATTAGCAGCCGTTTGACAGTAGGCTTCGAGTAATGCTATGGCCTGGACGTAGTTGCTTTGTTGTAGCGCCTTTAATCCATCTTTGAGCGACATTAGTGACTCCCGATCATCTAGGAGAATAAAAGCCTATTTTTTATCTATACCCAAATTCACCTCAAAAATAACATCACTTCATTTTATAGTTTTGTACAAATAACGAGCGAGATGGCTAAAGTAGATGAGTCAAAAAAATAAACGTGCGGTTTCGCTGACTTTGATGGGTGGAGTTATAGCGATCGCAGTTGCCTTATTATGGTCGCTAGGGCTAGTCACAAGCGGAATTTGGAGGTTAACGCAATCTTCTGAAGATCGAACCAAACAGACCACACAAACGATTGTTGAAAGTTTCGCTCTAGTTCGCGATGTTCCTACGGGACTTTTTAGCTATGGTGGGAGTCCGAGTTGGGCCCCGATTCGTCTGTCGGTTGATTCTGCCATCCAAGCAAATCGTCCTGAATTCCGCTTGCGCTACGTACAGCCCATTGACGAGCCTCCTAGCACTCGTGCAGCGATAAAGATGTTACTCGACGATCGCCTGACGTTTGTACAATCTTCCTATTCCTTACATCCAGAAGAGCGCGATCGCGCTGTCAAAAATGGTTTTCGACTCGAACAAATTCCCGTCGGGATCGATAGCATCGTTATTGTAGTCCATCCCAGCCTCAATATTTCTGGCTTAACTTTAGAGCAGGTGCGCTCCATTTATACAGGTCAAATTACTAACTGGAAAGAACTCGGCGGGCCAGATTTAAAAATTATTCCTTATTCTCGTCCCGTCAGTGCAGGCGGACAAGTTGAGTTTTTTATTAATGACGTTTTAAAAAGTCAATCTTTTGGTTCTGAGGTTGAGTTTTTAGCTACGCCTACTGAAGCACTGCGCAAACTGGAAAACGAGCCTGGTGGAATTTATTACGGTTCTGCCCCGTTAGTTTTATCTCAGTGCCATGTTAAACCTCTAGCACTAGGTCGTTCTCCCAATGAATTTGTTGCGCCTTACCAAGATTCTCTGGTGGATGCAACTCAATGCCCAGATCGACGCAATCAACCGAATATAGAAGCTTTCCAAACGGGAAGTTACCCGCTTACGCTTTATATGTATGTCGTCATCAAGCAAAACGGACGTTCCGAAGAACAAGCAGGCGAAGCTTATGCCAACTTTTTGCTAACCGAACAGGGACAAGAACTTATCGAAAAAGCCGGATTTGTTCGTATTCGTTGATTAGTGGAACGGATTTTTGAAAAGCTATGTAAAATAAGGATAATTTTGTAAGTGTAAATACGTAAGCGTTTTTACATAGTTAGATTTGACTTCTGGGTTAATACGTAAATAAATTTACGGAATTTTTGCGATCGCTCGAATTTTTTTAACTTTTTTAATCTCTACTTAATAGGTAAGAGACGGGTTCTAGCCATTCTTGTTCCTTTATTAGATCGACACCGATGACTCAACCTTCCGCTCCCGAACCAGGTCAAAGTAAAGATACTACTCGCTCCCAAAGCGATTTAAATGAGAATTCTATACAAGAAACGATAAGTGCCAAAACCGAACCATCGGGTTCCGCAGAAGAGAAATCAGCCCCCAAGCCCGACATAACTCAAAGCCTTCAGCCAAAACAAGCCAAAATAGACAGCGAAATTCCTCCGATAGAGGCAAAAAAAACCTCTCAAAACCCAACAAATCAAAGTCTTCCCCAAAATAAAAAACCAGTAATCGCCATAGAAATCCCACCCAAAACAGAAATCGAGCGTTTGTCGCCCAAAGAACAGCAGCAAAGCCGTTCGCGAAGCGTGCGCCCAGCGCAATCGCACTCCGAATTAAAAAGCTTGACAATCGCGACAGCAATTGCTTTAACCATGCTTCCCGTTTTAGCAGTTGGGACGCTAACTTATATATTCGGTAATAACGCAATTACCAAACAAATCGAGGAAGCCAGACGTTCTGGCGCGACGAGACTTGCCGACGTAGAATTAACCCAACAAAGGCAACTATTGGGGAAACTTCTACTCGGAACTGGAATAACGGCTTTGGCAGCAGGGTCGATTGCATGGTTTTGTGCCAAGCGCACCCTTCGTTCGGCTGCGGCGGTTATGGTTGCCGATTCGGGAACGCTTTTGGAGCGGCAAGAGGGAGGTTTTGGCTCGGAATCGCCTCTGTTGGTCGATCTAATCTCTCAAATCCATACCGTTAAGGGACAAGAGATTCTTGACGTAGCAGTAGACGGAGTGCGTAGAATTTTAAAATGCGATCGCGTTCTTTTTTACAGCCGAGAAGAAGCCACCCAAGGAACCATTATTGCCGAATCAGTCGCCCCAAACTGGACGAAAGCTTTGGGGCAAGTCATCGACGATCCTTGTTTTGAAGCTTGGTACGACGAAAAATATAAAAATGGGCGCGTACAGGCACTGGAAAACATTCATGAAGCAGGGTTGAGCGAATGTTATATCAAAGAACTCTCCAAGCTATCAATTAAAGCCACTTTAACCGCACCAGTAATTAGCGAAGGCAAGCTCATCAGTTTGTTAATTGCCCATCAATGCGATCGCTCGCGTCTTTGGCAGCCAGCAGAAATCGAACTCTTTACCCACATTGCCAAGCAAGTCGGATTAGCGCTCGATCGTGCCAAACATTTAGCTAATTATGAAGCTTTGCAACAAAGAGTTGACAGCGAGACTCAATGGATGAGGTTTTATACGGAAACTATCCAGCATCGCACTTCGTTGACCGAGAAAGCGCTACTCAAAGCTACGGTCGAGGAAATCCGCAAAATTTTAGATTGCGATCGCGTTCTTTTCTACAGTAGAGAAGATGAAACGCAAGGAATAGTAATCGCTGAATCGGTCGTTCCAGGATTGCCCAGAGCATTAGGGCAAGTCATCCAAGATCCTTGTTTTGAAGCTTGGTATAACGAAAAATACAAAAATGGACGAGTGCAAGCCCTAGAAAACATTTATGAATCTGGGCTGAGTCCCTGCTACATCGAGCAATTAGCGAAACTATCGATCCAAGCAACTTTGACGGCTCCCGTCGTCGTAGAAGGCAATTTATTAAGTTTGTTAATCGCCCATCAATGCGATCGTTCGCGAGCGTGGCAGCCATCAGAAATTGCGCTGTTTACCCAAATGGCAAAACACGTCAGCGTTGCAATAGGGAATGTTAGGTTTGCAAGCGACTACGAAAAGCTGCAAAAAAAGGTAGAAAACGAAATTCAGCAAACGCAATTTTTCACAGAAGCCACCAAACATATCAGGACTTCTCTAGCAGAAAAAGATATACTCGAAACAGCTATAGAAGAAGTCCGTAAAGTCCTCAAGTGCGATCGCGTTGTCGTCTACTCTCAAGAGCAAAACTCTCAAGGAGTCGTGATTGCAGAATCAGTTGCCTCTGGCTGGCCCAGAGCAATGAACCAGACCATTGAAGATCCTTGTTTTCAAATTAATTACATCGAAAAATACGAGAACGGTCGCGTCAAAGCCTTAGATAACATTTACGAAGGCGGTATGACCCCGTGTTACATCGAGCAATTAGAAAAGCTTGCCGTCAAAGCCAACCTAGTCGCGCCGATTCTCAACGAAGGCAAGTTGCTCGGCTTATTAATCGCCCATCAATGTTCTGCGCCTAGAATTTGGCAGCAAACCGAAATTCGTTGGTTTGCTCAGATAGCCATGCAAGTCGGTTTTGCGATCGACAATGCCAGACTCGTCGCCAATACGATTAGCCTCCAGCAGCAAAACGATAATGAAACTCGTTGGACTGAGTTTTTCACCGATGCAACTCAATATATTCGCGCCTCGCTCAAAGAAAAAGATGTCTTAGAAGCGGCAACGAAAGAAGTGAGAAGATTTTTAGAATGCGATCGCGTCGTCGTCTATAGTTTAGAAGCCGAGACAATGGGAGTTGTTATCGCCGAATCCGTCGCACCTGGATGGCCCAAAGCATTAGGGCGAAAAATAGTCGATCCCTGCTTTGAAGCCAAGTATCTCGAACAATATCAAAACGGTCGCATCAGGGCTTTCGAGAGCATCTATACTTCCGGTCTGACCCAATGTTATATCGAGACATTAGAAAGGCTGTCGGTGAAAGCCAATATGGTCGCGCCGATTCTCAGCGAAGGCAAGATTCTCGGTCTTTTAGTCGCCCATCAATGTTCGCAGACGCGAGCTTGGCAGCAGACAGAAATTCGCTGGTTTGCGCAAGTCTCTATGCAAGTCGGCTTTGCCATTGACAACGCCCGATTAATCGCTAACTATAACGCTCTCCAAGAGCAAAGCGACAACGACGCTCGCTGGACGCGCCTGTTGACAGACACAACTCAGAACATCCGCGCCACGCTTAAAGAAAGAGATGTTCTCGATGCAACAGTCGAATCCGTCCGTAAAGTCCTAGAGTGCGATCGCGTTGTCGTCTACAGTCGCGAAAAAAGTTCCAGAGGACTGATAATTGCCGAATCGGTGGCTCCTGGGTGGCCCAAAGCAATAGGTCGCATAATCCAAGACCCCTGTTTTGAGGCAAAATACGACGAACAATACCGCGATGGTCGCGTCAGGGCTTTTGAGAGCATTTATACCGCCGATCTGTCCCAATGCTATATCCAAACGTTGGAGCGGCTATCAGTCAAAGCCAACTTAGTCGCGCCGATTCTCAACGAAGGCAACCTTATCGGTCTTTTGGTCGCCCATCAATGCCGCGACACTCGAACTTGGCGGCAGATGGAAATTCGCTGGTTTGCTCAGATCGCTATCCAAGCAGGTTTCGCCATCGAACAAGCAAGACTTTTAGAACTGGCAAAACAAGCTTATCAAAAAGCCGAAAGTTCGGCTCGCGAACAGCGCCAACACAAAGATTTGCTCCAGCGGTTGGTGACAGAATTGCTCAAAGAGAGCCAGATTGCTTTGACAACCCTCTCAACCGAGTCGCAACGCCAACAAGAAGCGATCGCCACCGTAATCGACCAGATTCAAACAATGGCCGATTCTGCTTGGATGATGGTGGCAAACACCCAACAAGTAGAAATGCAAATGCAAAAGACCCACCAAACGGTACGAGCGGGACATGAAAGCGTAAACCTTACCGAAAATAGTCTTTCCGCGATTGGGGCAGTTGTTGGCGATAGTGCGACAAAAGTCAAGCAACTCGGTCAATTTTCCCAAAAAATCTCTCAGGTGATTCGTTTAGTTAACGACTTAGCCGGACAAATGAATCAACAATCGATGAACGTGGCGATCGCAGCCGGGCGATCGAGGAGTGCCGGACAAGAATCGGTGGTCGTGCTAGCAGAAACCGTGCGTTCATTAGCACAGCAGTTAGTTGAAGTAGCCGCACAACTCGATCCGCTCGTTAGCGAAATCGAAACAGGAGCCGAGCGTTTAGCAACTGGCATAGAAAGTAGTACCCAACAAGTCGTTGTCAGTGCCGCTCAAATGATGGGAGAAATCCGACAAAAACTTACTCAGATCGATTCGATCAATACTCAACTGAGTACCCAGGTAAAAGGACTGGCACAAGCTGCCAATCAAGGCGCACAAACGTTAACCTTTGCCAACCAATCGATTCCTGAGATGGGAAGTTTGGCTTCTCAGACTTCAGAACAAGCGATCGCCGCTGCTGAAACCTTTTTCACCAAGCTAGAAGCATTTGCTAGAGAACTACAAGCGATCGCTGATTAGTGATTAGTGATTGGTGATTAGTGAAAAGGTGATTGGGGAAAGGGGAAAGAGGAAACTTTGCCTAGATTTTTCTTCCTTGTCCTCCTTGTCTCCCTGGTAACTGTTTACTTCACTGATAACTGAAAAAGTCCCAGTATCCCAGTCCCTAATATCACAATTTTTGAACTTTGAACTTTGAACTTTGAACTCCTAGGATTCTCCTCATGAGCCTCGATCCCGAATCACAATCCCAAGCTCGCGAGCTTTTTTTTCAAGAAGCGCTCGAACTTCTCGAACAAATTCAGCAAGATTTATCAACCCTCCAACGCGGATCGAACCTCTCTCGCCTTGACAGTTTGGTGCGAGCCGTTGGAGGACTCAAAAGCGGGGCAGATAGGCTTAACTTAAGCGATATCTATTTTCTCGCTCGCCGCTTTGAGAATGTTTTGAGGTCGATGGAACAAACCCCTGCTGACATTGACACTATGATCTTAGAGCAACTTTGGCACGCTCATAGATGTTTGCATTTAACCTTACTAACCCAGTTGTCTACAAACAAGCACGATCTCAGAGACGTTCTCGCCCAAGCAGAATCGGTTTTGAGTTATCTAGAAAACCGACTTAATCCTCAATCCCAAATCGAGGAATTCTTGGCGATCGCCGAACCGGAAGTCGAGACGATCGAGGTACTCTTCGATCGAGATGTCGTCCAGGCTATAAATCGTTTGGAAGCTGCCTTGCTCTCCCCAACTTCTGTCCAAATCGGAGAGATTGCCATGCAAATAGAGGTTTTGTTAAGCTTGGGCGAAGTTTTAGAAATCTCTGAGTTTGTTGCGATCGCTACTGTCGCCCTAACCAGTCTGCAAACCAATCCTCAAATCGCTCATACAATCGGGCAAATGGCATTAACTGGCTTTCGTGCAGCTAGAGAGAAGGTATTAGGGGGAGATTTATCTGCGCTACCACCATCTGAGCTTCAGCACTCAGAGCCTTTTATGCTGTCACCAGAAAGCCTATTGGAGCAAGAACGAGAAGATTCTCTTTTTGTTGTCTTAGAAGAGAGTTTAAACAACGAACCTATTAATTCTGTAGACTCAATTGGGGAAAGTCAGATTGACAATTCTAACCGTCTAAGTGTTTCTGAAGAGTTAGAAGGGCAGATAGCAGGATCGGCTACTTTAGAGTTGAGGCTGAAGACGACTAAGCTATTTGTTTGGCAAGCAGACTTTATGGTCTTTACATTAGCCTACGACAACATAGAAGAGTATTTAATTCCCAAAATCGATCGGATCGTCAAATCTGAAGGACAGCGATTCTTGTCTTGGCGAGAACAGGTTCTCCCAATCTATCCACTATTTGAATTGCTGAGCGCTAATGATTCTTTTTTACCAAGCAATCGGGATCGGGTAGCAAACGTTTCTTCACTCGATGAAAGCACTAGTCCAATGCTAGTTATCAAACTCGACGCCCAGCTTTTTGCTTTAGAAATTGCGATCGAGCGTTTAGTGACAGAACCAGAAATTGTCATTAAAAATTTTGATGCTACCCTCGCCCCTAGCAGTTATTTTTTTGGCTGTACTACTCTATCGGGAAATCGTCTGCTTCCAGTCATCGATGTTAGCGTATTACTCGCCGAGCAGATCGGGCAACATCAAAATCATCTCGATCTTACAACATTGTCTGATTCGCTCAACGCTGCGATCGCCTACAAAATAGGAGCCTCTCAAGCTGCCATCTTAGAAGAATCCTCTGAGTTGCCTACTATTTTGGTAGTAGAGGATTCGCTCACTTGGCGACAGTATTTAGTTTTCACCTTGCATAAAGCTGGCTATCGGGCATTGCAAGCGCAAGACGGACAAGAAGGTTTCAAACAACTCCAGCAAAATCCTACCGTTCGGCTGGTTATTTGCGATCTCGAAATGCCGAATTTAAATGGCTTTGGTTTTCTCATCTGCTGTCGGCAAGACCCACAGCTAGCTAAAATCCCCGCGATCGTCCTTAGTAACTACAGTAGCGAACAACATCGACAACTAGCCATGCAATTAGGCGCTAATGCTTACTTTACTAAGCCTTATGACGAGCCAGAATTTTTAGCGGCGATCGCGTCTTTAATTAAACAAACTAAAGTTAATTAGGTTTTATTGCGTTGAGTAACACACAAAGCGCAATTTACCTCCATAGTGATAGAGTTAAGAGCGTAACTGAGTTGGTTCTAGCGGGGAGCAGCCGCTAGAGGAAACGGGGAAAGTGCAGTGAAAATCTGCCACTGTCCCGCAACTGTAATTTCAGCGCTCGGCAAACAGCTATCGGTATGCAGCAATCTGGGAAAATAACCCAATTCGTTAATAACTGATAACTGGGAGGGCGCACGCCATGCGCCCCTACAATAACTGGTCGCTGTAAGAGTCAGGATGCCCGCCAACTTGCATTAATGTATAAAATTATCTGCGAGGTACAGATGCAAATTAATTTTCAACAAGATTTCTACGTGCTGCCTTACATTCGCAAGTATCGGTAAGGTGTACGCAATGAAAAAACAGAATTTGAGCCTTGCAGCGATCGCAATGCTCAGTGCTTATTTAATTATTGGCGCACCCGCACCCGCCCAAGCCATGCACGTTGCTGAAGGATTTTTACCCGTACAGTGGGCGGTGTTTTGGTGGATAGTTGCACTGCCTTTTTTCCTAATCGGTTTGCGATCGCTCTCGCGTATTACTCAACAGCATCCAGAACTTAAGTTACTCTTAGCATTATCTGGGGCATTTACGTTTGTCTTATCCGCGCTAAAAATCCCTTCCGTAACTGGCAGTTGTTCGCATCCTACGGGAACTGGATTAGGTGCAATTCTCTTCGGCCCGTCGGTGATGACAGTGTTGGGAGGATTGGTACTTTTGTTTCAAGCCGTTTTGCTAGCGCATGGGGGTTTGACGACGCTGGGCGCAAATATGTTCTCAATGGCGATTGTGGGGCCATTCGTCGCTTATGGAGTTTATCATCTGCTGTTGAGGCTTGGAAATCAGAAGCTAGCGATCTTTCTCGCCTCGGCATTAGAAAATTTACTAACCTATGTAACTACCTCGATTCAATTAGCACTGGCTTTTCCGGCTGCATCGGGGGGATTTTGGGCAGCATTCCTTAAATTTGCCGGAATTTTTGCTATTACCCAATTTCCGCTGGCAATTAGCGAAGGATTATTAACCGTTTTAATTTGGAATTGGTTGCAAACATACAACCGAGAAGAATTAGAAACGTTGAAATTAATTAAAAATTAGAAACTTCACCAACCCCGCCGTAAAACGGACGGGGATTGACCGAACCAATTCGGACAACGTAAGCGGTGAATAGACCATTGAGCCGTTAACTGCTGTAGACCTCCGGTTGCTTCCCTAGACCGGATTCACTCTAAGCCTGATTGGTTCAGGCGTTGCGTAAAGGCAAGCCATACCGTTAACGGTGGTCAAAGGGACTTAAAACTTGTAATTGGGTTATACCAAGCATGCGAATTCCGGTAATTGCAATCGACAATCAGCCATTGATGCCGACCACCCCAGCGAGAGCGCGTAAGTGGGTTGCATCAGGTAAAGCAGTTAAACGCTGGTCAGATTGCGGTCAATTCTACGTGCAGTTGACTGTTGAGCCATCAGGCTATACCATTCAAGATATTGTTGTTGGGGTTGACCCTGGCAAAAAGTATTCAGGCATTGGCGTTCAGTCGGCTAAATTTACGCTGTACACGGCTCATTTGGTTCTGCCGTTTAAAACGGTTCGTGACCGGATGGATGCTCGTCGATTAATGCGACGCGGTAGACGTGGACGCAGAATCAACCGCCAGCAAGCATTCTCAAAACGCGCTCATAGACAGAAACGTTTTAGCAATCGTCGTCAAAGCAAACTTGCCCCCTCGATTCGTGCCAATCGTCAATTAGAACTGAGAATTGTCTCGGAACTCTGCAAGCTGTACCCAGTGAATGAAATTCGATACGAGTATGTTAGGGCTGACGTAGACTTAACGAGTGGGCGCAAGAAAGCGAAATCAGGTAAGGGCTTTTCTCCTGTGATGGTAGGACAAGCTTGGATGCTACAGCAGTTAGAACAGTTTGCGCCCGTCGTCAAAATCGAGGGCTATCAAACGGCATCCACCCGCAAACATCTTAACCTAGCCAAGAACAAAGCGGACAAGTCTAAGGCTGAATTTGAAACCCATGCGGTGGATGGCGTTGCTATTGCAGCGTCTCATTTTGTAGCGTTTCGCAAGTATCACAAAACGGGCGAAGACGGGGCAAACTGGTTTGGCTTTGTCGCTATCACGCCTGCTCAATTTTTCGGGATTCGCAGACCACCGTATAGCCGTCGTCAGCTTCATCTCATGGTTCCGGCTCATAGTGGGGTGAGGCGCAAATATGGCGGTTCTACAACTCGTCATGGTTTTCGCAAAGGAGATTTGGTTAATTCTCCAAAGGGTATTGGCTATGTCAGTGGTGATACCGAAAAACAGATATCTGTCAGCGATGCCAACTGGAAACGGTTGGGGCAGATATCGGCTAAAAAGGTTCAATTAATCCGTCGTTCTAACGGATTAATTGTTGCCTGATAGATTAAGTAAAGCCGTCCTTCGCTTCGCGCGCATGACGGGGTTTCTACCCACATTTTCTGATGAATAAACCCTCATTAGCGCGACAAAATTGGTTGCTTGCGATCGCAGTTATTGCCCTAACCGTAATGCCACTCGTCTTTGTACGCGGCGAATACGGCGGTTCTGACGGACAAGCTCAAGAAGCCATTAAAAAAAGCCATCCCACCTACGAACCTTGGTTCAAGCCCCTATTTGAGCCTGCTAGCAGCGAAATTGAAAGCCTCTTATTTGCCTCTCAAGCAGCAATAGGAGCAGGTGTTATTGGGTATGCAATCGGTTTCTATAAAGGGCGACATAAATAATTCGTAATTCGTCTTCGACGGGCTACGCCAACAAAGTTCAAAGTTCAAAGTTCAAAGTTCAAAAAAAGCCTCCTTGTCCCCCTTGTCTCCCTTGTCTCCCTTGTCCCCCTTGTCCCCCTTGTCTCCCTTGTCCCCCTTGTCTCCCTTGTCTTTTTTTTTCCTTTCCCCTTTCCCCAGTCACTAATCCCTATTCACCTTTATGCACCTATGGATCGATAATCTGTCTCATAACAATCAATTACGTCAGTTACCGCCCGAACATAAGCTAGGATTTGCTTTAGTTGTGTTGGCGATCGCATTAATCTCCCATCCACCCGTCCAAATAACAATTTCTTTGTGGATGAGCGTTTGGGTAGTTATTTACGCTCGAATTCCCATTAGTATATATGGAAGAATGCTGAGTTTAGCAATTGGATTTTGGGTGACAAGCATTCCTGCTTTGCTAATTTCAGGGGTATTAGTCGAGACGCGATCGCTCGTTCGAGCAGATGTTTTCTCTGGGTTAACAATTGGCTCGTATTATCTCTATCTCAGTCATCAAGGATTAATACAAGCAGCTTTAATTTTCACCCGCACAATTGCTACAGTTTCTTGTCTCTATTTTGTTCTATTCACAACGCCATTTACCGAACTTTTACAAGTATTGCGTCGCGTTGGATGTCCCGTCGTATTAACCGAGTTATTACTGTTAATGTATCGTTTTATCTTCATTCTATTATCAACAGCCAGCGAACTCTGGGTCGCCCAACAATCTCGTAATGGCTATCGAACTCATCAGCGATGGTTTTACAGCTTGAGTCTCCTAATTAGCCAACTTTTTCGCAAAACAATGGAACATTATCGACAATTCGTTCTTTCTACAGCAGCACGGGGTTTTAATGGAGAATTTCGGGTTTGGTCGTCCCAACGCTATCGCCCTTCTAAACGGTATGCGATCGAAGCAAGTATTGGTTGTGTCGCACTGATAATCTTGAGTTTTAAGTTTTAAAAAATGTCGCAGTGGCTATTAGAATTTGAGGATGTTTATTATACTTATCCAGGAACGGCTCGACCTGCGATCGCGGGGTTAAGTTTACGACTTCCTATAAACAAACGTATTGCCCTAATCGGTCAAAATGGCTGTGGTAAAACGACGCTGTTTTTGTTAGCAAATGGGTTATACAAACCGCAACAAGGGAGTATTCGCTGGAAGGGCGATCGCCTCAATTATAATCGTCAATCTTTAATAAAATTAAGACAACAAGTAGGACTCGTTTTTCAAAATCCCGAACAACAATCGATCGCACCTACCGTTGAAGAAGATATCTCTTATGGATTGTGCAATCTAGGATTACGCGACCTAGAAATTGCCCAACGAGTCGAGCAAGCGATTGAGGAATTTGGACTGACATCCCTTGCTAGTAAACCTATCCATCAGTTGAGTCTCGGTCAAAAAAAGCGCGTCTCTTTAGCGGATGTTATGGTCTTGCAACCCGAATTATTGTTACTTGACGAACCCACCGCCTATTTAGATCCTTTGCATACTTGTCAGTTAGCTCAAACCTTGCAAACGATTCATGCTGATGGAACTACTATTTTGATGGCTACTCACGACTTAGATTGGGTCTATCGCTGGGCTGATTGGGTGTTAGTCTTAGATCGAGGTCAACTGGTGTTAGAAGGTACTCCCCAAGATGTCTTTTCTGGGCGAGAAGTTATGGAATTACAGCTTGGCGTACCGTTGGCGTTTGAACTATTATCGTTAGTTGAAGAAATAGAGCCGCAATTATCTCAATGTACGACTGAAGATTTAATTGATGCGATCGCGCAGTTGAAAAATAAGATTTTACGGCGATGAGTGCTAAATAACCTTACAATTCTTTAAAAAGGAGTTTTTTCTTGCAGTTCATGCCTAAGTCTCCTCTCACCCGATGATTTCAAAACCAAATTTCCTCGCGGCGTTGCTAAGTAGTTGTTGCCAACATAACCAGTTCGGTCATAAAGTATCTGATGAATATACTGGTCGAGTTGTACTTCGTCAGGAATTTGAGGGCGGTAGTAAGCTTTAATCTCTTCTTCGATCCCCATTTCCTGAAGACGTTGATGAAGTTTGACTCGATCTCCCATAAAAAAAGCAACCACAGAAGCAGGATCTTGTAAAAACTTGCCAACAATAGAGGGGGGAACGCCTCCCAGAGTTACTACCCCACCCAAAAACAGTATTCCCCAGCCTAAAGCTAAGCTTCCTAAAAGCAAAGCTAAGCTAACTCCCACAATTGGAAGACTTTTGTTTGAAGTTCTTGAATAGGGTATGTAACCTGCGCTGCGCGGTTTTAGCCTTTGGGATTTAGAACGATTCATCGGCTAATTCGAGAATAGTTTTTTACCAGCATAGCTTTCTTAAGTATTTGAAATCGAGAGATCGAGAAATTTATTCCCAATCCCCTTCTCACCAATCACCAGTTATCCGTCCAGACGCGATATATCGCGTAATAACACTCCTTACCAAAGTACTTCACCCGTCACTGTAAAAAGCTAGTAACTGCTAAGAAGTCACTGGTAACTGGTCACTGATAACTGGTCACTGATAACTGATTTAAGATTCTCGTCCTGGTATCCAAGTATCGCGCCACTTAACCGTACCCTCATTAGCGAGTACCCAGCGACGCGGAGTAACATTTTCGCGCAGGGGAGATTGTCCTTCTCGCCACAAAGCATACTTGTAGGTGATGAGTTTGCCAGCGCTTTCGTCAAAAGGAATCTCGCCAAACCAAGTGTTAGAATTGACGTACTCTAATGGATAGGCTTTGCTAATATCCCAGTTGCCTAGTTCGGGACAGTCGCCGACAACGACAACGGTTTCTCCAGGTTGAGTCATTACGCCATTGAGTTGAGCGCGTACAAGGGTTTGTCCTTTAACGCGATCGCCAACGTGACTCAAAACGATAACCCCGCGCGTCTCTAAATTGAGGTTATATATCTTTCCGTCTTTAACTTCATACTTATTGCGAGTTACAACGCAAGTGTGTTCGCCGTCGGGTAACTCGGTTTCTACTTCTGGAATTGTCGTCGCTTCTCCTCGGTTAAGGGCGACAAAACAACGAGAATCTCGGTAGCGACGGACGTAGCAATAAACGTCAGGAGTGATGTATTTCTGCCACTGACTGCCCATCGAGATAGCAGGATTGAGTCGCCGCACTCCCGAAAGGTGACGAATCGCGCGATAGACTTCGGTTTCGCTATCCCAATTTTCCATCATCGGACGGTTGTAGGGATCGTTTCCGCCATTAGTATCGTCGTGGAGATACTGTTCTGTTCCGTAGTAGATGCAAGGGATACCGCGAGAAGTCATAACGAGTGCGATCGCCACTTTCAGCATATCTGGGTCGGGATTAAGCGACTGAAAGCGAGGCATATCGTGGTTGTCGATAAAGGTAATGAGTTCGGTCGCCCCGCTATATTGGCTATCTCGATCTAAAATCTCTTGAATGAGATGAAATCCGCCTTCTGCGCCTTGTCCGAGTGCGGCGCGAATGGCTACGCACAGCCCAAAATCTAACATGCTCATCCCAGAACAGTTAGCGAATTCGACCGAGCGATCGTCGCTAGGATGGCTGTAGATCCATTCGCCAAAAATGAAAACATCGGGTTTGTGCGCGTACATATCGCCTGTAAATTCTTGCCAAAACCAAATAGGCATATGCTTGACAGTATCGACCCGCAAAGCATCAACACCCCGATCCAACCATTGTTTAATAGCGGCTTTAATATAGTTGCGATACTCGCTATTATTTTCGTTAAAGGTAGCTAATCCCGACAATTCGCAATTCTGGACTTGCCATTCATCTTCCCAGTTTTGGACTTCGCCGTAGTGGTGATACCAGTTATTTTTGTCATCGTTGAAGTCGGCAATTTTTACGCCATCGTCGTAAAGTTCGCCTTTTTTACCGCTGATATCGGGGCTACTATGGTTGCAGACGATATCTAAAATCAGCTTCATGTTGCGCTTGTGCATTTCTTCGATTAAGCGATCGAAGGTAGTATTTCTCGTTTCTTGGGTTTTGTTGAGGGATGGTTCTTCTCCTTCTCTGATAAAACGAGGATTGAGACGCTTAAAATCTTTCGTCCAATAACCGTGAATGGCAGCACTTTCGATGAATAAGTCTTCTATTTGTTCAAATAAAGGAGTCAGCCAAATAGCAGTTACTCCCAGACATTTGAGATAGTCTAACTTCTCGATAACGCCTTGTAGGTCGCCTCCCCAATATTTGCCCCATTCTTGTGCGCTTGGGTCGTAGAGTTCGGGATTTGGGCCTTCGCTATTATTGGGGTCGCCATCGAAAAAGCGATCCACGACGAGGAAATAAATTGTTTCTTGACGAAATTCTATATCTCTGGTGTATAAAAATTCTAAGTCAATCTCGGTATCAGAAGGTGGGGATTGAACGAGCGCTTCTAATTCTACATTAGGCTGCTCTACTTTATATTGAGCCTCTGAAGCCTGAGAAGGAGGTGTTGTGACCATTGTTTTATATTTCAATTAATTTGAGGTTAGATAGCTAAGAAATACAAAATTCAGCATTTTTTGTACTTCTCTATAAAAGATTATGTAAATCTCCCTCATTTTATAAATCAGACCTAAGATATCTTTGTTTGTCTATCTTTAGTTAGATCGCAAATTTTTGTATGATTAAATACTGTTTTTACACGCAAAAAAAGAGTGCTTAGATCAAGCACTCTTAATAAGGTTAAAATCATCCCCAAGAAAACAAATTAGTGATTCGGTTGCACTCAAAGATATGACTAGTATTAATTGCCGCTAATTAAGTCTCTATCTTTTGCTCTTAACTCGATTTCTGGATTTCTTTCAGCAAAATATTGGCTCAAAAAGGTATTGACGAACGATAAAACCACTGGCCCGAGAATAAATGCTATCAGTCCACTGACACCAAAACCTGGAACTAAAACCGCAGCCAACCAGAAACAAAGACCGTTAACGATCAAAGAAAAAGTTCCTAAGCTGAGAAAGTTAAGGGGTAAAGATAAGGTAGAAATGACAGGTTTAACTGATGAGTTAATTGCACCAACGGCAGCAGCAGCAATTAAAGCAGCAGGAAAGTTAGCAATATTAACGCCAGGAACTACTATATCGACAACTAGCAAGCTAAGCGCAGTTGCCAAAATCGTTAAAGCTGTTCTTAACATAAAAATTCCTCCAATTTGATGAATAGAAAAAAGGTAAATATTAATCTTTTAGAAAAGTAGATGCCCCTATCTTTAGTAGCTTATAGGAGATAGAAAACAGCAAACCTAGATCATTCCTTGACCTTTACCGCGCTTGTCATCTTCCATCGTCAACTCACCTTGTTTTTCTTCGTTGACTTCTTTCATTTCTTGAGCGCGTTCGGCAGCTAATTGTTCTTCTTGCGCTTTCGCATCGCCTGGTTCTTCGTAATACATTTCAGGCTCGATCGCGTAGTTATTAAGTAAGCCTTCCTTATCAACTGTCATGCCGCCCATCGTGTCAATTCCTTTGTCGTTATCCGATTCGGGAATGTGTTTGAAGTTTTCGCCTTCTCTTTCTCTACGAGCGGCAGTTTCAGCGGGAACTATTCCGCGATCGGGAGTATCGATATCAACTCTTGGTTCGTTCATAATGCTTTTTTAAATCCTATTAATTAACACAATAATTTGATTATGTATAAATAAACTTTAAAAGATATCCATCTGTGGTGTTTTTTTTGGGTTATAACTTTCTCTAACTCTAGATAGAGTTACGGATAAAATCATGTTTGACTGAAAAGTCACGTTATCAGTGACGGAAGGCACAAGTAAGAAAGAAGGAAGAAATATATAGGGTTATTACCACTCATTAAACGAACTCGATCTTAAATCTGAAAAAAATGAAAAAGACATCAATAGGAAAACTCCAACTGATGTCTTTATAAATAGTAATAGAGCTTCTCTCAATCAACTAAGTGGATGGCATAACTCAATATAAAATAGCGAGGAATACCAATAACTCAATTTGAATAAAACTATCTCAAATCATCCTTAATATTTTCGATAGTATGACCGATTTGAGCTTCCGCTTGCTTGGTTTGACCTTCTGCTTGGTCTTTTGGATCTCCGGTTACGTTACCGATAAATTCCTGAACTTTTCCTTCAATATTTCTAGCAGTTGCTTCTGTTCGGTTTTGCAAGCTAGACATCTCGCCTTGTCCTTGCTCTTTAATGTTTTCAACAGTATGCCGAAACTTAGCTTCAGCTTGCTTGGCTTGTCCTTCTGCTTGGTCATTTGGGTTTCCGGTTACGTTACCCACAAACTCTTGAACCTTTCCTTCAATATTTTTAGCAGTTGCTTCTAATCGGTTTTCCGTACTCATTGTTTTAAAAATTTATAAATCAAATCTTAATAAGCGAAATCTAACGAATTTTTTTTCTTAAAACATCTATCAAAAAGAATATTTGCTATCTCATCCTTAAGACATAGATATATTTTTTTCCTCATTTTTCACTTAAACAGCCAATAAAACCGCAAATTAAATACAATTTCAATCAAGCTCATCCTCAAGAAGTATTGCTTGAGCTAGAGGTTTAATTGCTGAACTTATCAAACAATGATGTCTATCTATTGAAATACTTCTGTATAAAACAAAGGGATTTTTATGGCAAGTCCGATTGAATTCAAATTATTTGCTCCTTATAACGAAAAAGCAGTTTTAATTGGCTCATTTTCAGACTGGAAAGAAATTCCTATGAACAAAGGAGAAGATGGATTCTTTCGAGCTACAGTAGATTTAGAAGATGGAGCTTATCAATATAAATTTCGGGTTCAATCTAAATCGTGGTTTTTTGAACCCAATCAATGGGTAGACGTTACCGACCCTTATGCTACAGATATCGATGGCATGAGTTCTGAGGAAAACGCAATTGCTACGATTAAAGATGGCGATCGCATTGTTGACGATTACGTCTGGATGCACGACGATAAACCCCTCCCCGCCGATGAAGAATTAGTAATCTATGAAATGCACGTTGCCGATTTTTCTGGCGGAGAAGACGACCCCAAAGAACGAGGTAAATACAAGCACGTCGTTGAAAAGCTAGATTATTTGTGCGAATTAGGGATTAATGCGATCGAATTAATGCCTGTCAAAGAGTATCCAGGCGATTATAGTTGGGGATACAATCCGCGTCACTTTTTTGCAGCAGAATCGAGTTACGGTTCGACAAAAGAGTTAAAAAACTTAATCGATGAATGTCACGCTAGAGGCATTCGCGTCATTATGGACGGGGTATACAACCATTCAGAATCCTCTGCACCTCTGACCCAAATCGACCACGACTACTGGTATCACCACGAACCCCGCGACCCCGATAATAATTGGGGGCCAGAATTTAACTACGAACACTATGATGAAAATTTAGATACCTATCCAGCGCGTCGTTTTATTGGCGATACAGTACGCTACTGGATTGAGGAATTTCATATCGATGGTATTCGCTACGATGCGGCCAGACAAATCGCTAACTACGACTTTATGCACTGGATCGTTCAAGAAACGAAGCAAGCAGCAGGTAGCAAGCCATTTTATAATATTGCCGAACATATTCCCGAAACGACTAGCATTACTAATATAGACGGCCCGATGGACGGATGCTGGCACGATAGTTTCTACCACACCATTCTGGCACATATTAGCGGAGAAAGTTTCGATCTAGAAAATTTAAAAGACGTGTTAGATCCCAAACGTCAGGGATTTATGGGTGCAACGAATGTGGTCAACTATTTAACCAACCACGACCACGATCGCGTTATGGCAGAACTTGGCGATCGCGGTATCTTAGATGAAGCTGCTTTTCGACGCAAAAAGTTAGGCATAGCTTTAGTCATGACTGCGGTAGGCATTCCTATGGTATGGATGGGAGAAGAATTTGGCGAATATAAACACAAAACTATCGATCGCGCTAAAATTGACTGGACGCTACTAGCAGGCGAACTCAATCAAGGTTTGTTGGCATATTACAAAGGCATAATTGGACTGCGCAAGAATAACCCCGCTTTACACACTGCCAATATCGATTTTTTCCATGAAAACCCAGAAGCGAAAGTAATTGCTTACACTCGTTGGAATGATGAAGGTTCTCGCGTCGTCGTCGTTGCTAATTTCTCCGACCAGTTTTTAGCAGGTTATACCATTCCTAATTTCCCTACCGATGGAACTTGGCACGAATGGACGAATGATTACGACGTAGATGCCGTTGATGGCAATTTGATGACCGATTTAGGAGAATACGAAGCCAAAGTTTTTGTTTGGCAGTAAAAATCTACCACAATTAATAATACGGGTATGGTAATGAATGCCATATCCGTATTTATTTTAAAGTCGATCGATTCGTTGCAGTGCTAGCTATGATTAAAGCAGATACAATTTAATCTCAAAACCAATGGTTAGCGCTTCTTTTGAAAATTTAGAAAACTGGTCGCTACAATCTAATCCAGTTAAAGCTAGAAAGTTTTATGAAGTCAAAAAAGAACAAGCTGGTACAGTTGGCGATCGACTTTTTGAAGAAACTTTAGCTGAGTTTGAAGCGATACAAGCAGAATATGATAGTATCCGTTCTCTATTAATAAAAGGGATTAACCCACGCACTAGAGACTTCGAGGATGTATACATTGTTAACTTGGCGTTTGACAAATTCAAAATTTTTATTAGTAAATATTGGCAGTACTTTACATCAGAAGACAAAAAACGGCTTCAAGAAACTGCTCAAAAGCTTATTCAAGGATTCGATCGCCCTCTTAGTACAATTACTCTCGATCGAGTTAGACGTGGGTTTCGACTATTTTTCAAATATAGAAAAGAAATTTTCAAGAAAGAAGATAACCCATTTATTCAACACGTAGAAAAGAGTAAAGCTATTGCTGAGACTATTCTCAAATTAGCACAAGAAGATAGACAGCAATTATCTCAGGCTCAAAATGAAGAAGCATTGAACTATCTCGACACCCAAGGAGAACTATTCGATAAAAAATTACCAGAACTCTTACCTAAATATAAGGGAATGTATGTCTTTTTTGAGAATGGCGAAGTGAAAGATGCAGATTATGATGAGGAAGCATTAATTGAAAGAGTACTACCCAAAGTAGGATATAGAGCTATTTTTGTAGATAAGGTAACTGAGCCAATTATTTAATTTGCAGATGCAAGAATCTTCTAACTCGATTTACCATTTTCCATACAGAGAAGTTTCAAACAATCCACAAGTTTCTAAGGCTCCCATTGTAGATTTAAAACTTAAAGGAACACAACCTCCTTTTCAAGAAACAGAAAAATATCTAGGTCTTATCGATACAGGTTCAGATATTACTCTTGTTCCCATGACAATAATATCAAATTTAAATGTTGTTCCAATCAGGCGTTCTATAGTTGCTGAGTATCCAATTGGATTAGGAGGAGCAATCGTTGCTTATACTGCTTATTGGCTTAAAATAAGTTTTAACGATCGCAATTTTTATGGAGTTAGGGTTTGGGGTGCGGTTGGAGTATTCTTTAGCTAGCTAATTCCTAGACAAGATTATACAATAGTCTACAAAACTATAAAGTAGATAATGTATAAACCGAATGAATTTGCCAAGAAAC
>JALOOL010000246.1 GCA_025454425.1 Hydrococcus sp. Prado102
TCGATGACAACATATTCTAACAGGCTGAAGGAATGCAGCAAAAGTAGCTGCAGAAGATAAAGAACTGCACAATCTTCTACTGCATCCCTGCTGCACAACTCATGACTACTAATAACTCCATTGAAAACAATTTGCTCTACATGATGAATAACAACGAGTTCTAAAAAATCATACTCTGCATAAACTGCAACAAAACGAGGTTCAAACTGGACATAGGAATGACCGAAGAAACCTACAACGCAAAGTTCGCTGACTTCCTCATCGAAATGATAGAAACCATACCTAATTTCATCCGTAAGATAATCGAGAAGCAGATTGAAATTTTGAGAAAGTAGGAAGAAAAGATTAATTCGAAGATAGAGAAGAGATCTGCTACCAGCTCCAATGAGTAGAAAAATCAGTTGGATTCCTTATACAACTAAATCAAAAGCAAAAGGCTCCAGAAGAACAAATTTCAAGACGAGTTGTCAAAATACACCAACATTTGCGCTATGCTCAAAAAGTATGGCGAAAAGATCAAGGCTTTAGATATTAAAAAGAATGGAGTCACAGCAGACGTCAATAAGTTGCTTTAGTAACTCATTCAAAAGTATCCTTTCAAAAATGTCTATTTCTATGGTCTTTAAAACTTTTAGCCGAAATTTTAGATACTGAAAACCCTAAAAAAAGTTTCGAAGCACGAGTTCTACAAAAAGATAGGGAGCCAAACCCTTGAATCTATCCAAAAATTCTATTTCAACAAAATTCAAAGTTTAAACAACTTCCACAATGAGCTTGAGAAATACTACACAAACCTACCCGTGGTCACTTAAAACTTTAAACAACTCGGCATTAAGACAGAGAAAGGCTATCTTAATGATTTGAAAAACTAGCTTCTAAGAGTCTTTGATGAGCAAAAGAAGCTACTACGAACTGCTATAAATGAGATTAACGTAGAGAAGAACAAAATTGTAGAAAAGAAAAATAACATCTTTACCTTTTTCGAGAAAAAGAAAAATTGGGAGGAGTAACTGAAAGAAACCTTAGTCAAAATCTTAAGGACTGCAACTATCAAGATTGTCAATATTTATAACGAATATAGGACAGTTGTCTAAAATTACGGCAATTTCTTAAAAAAGAGACTGCATGAAAAAGTGACAAAGGATTTATATAACTTCATCAATGATATAAAAAGCTCACTCGAGCTTGTAATCAAGTAAATCAACGACCTTACCTAAAATTGTGCCAAACCCATGATAAACCTCTGGAACTTGTTTTTAAAAACAGTCGGAATTGATTTGAAGGTATTTTTGCCTGAAAAGGGTTTAAAAAGTCTATAGATTCCATAATATGTGGGATTGAATGGGCCAAACTACTACCGACTCAAAATAAAGGCAGAGAGCTAAAGCTAAGGATTTTTCTCCTCTTTCTTTTCAAGTAAGGAAAAGAAGAAGTCAGAGAGCAAGTAAAAAGTAGAGATCAAAGAAAAGTCGGAAATTAAAGAGAGGGCAGAAGATTATGTCGCTATAGTCAACAACAATTTCTAAAATTTCAACAAAGACTCTGAAAAGATTTACTAAGAACTCAAGAAACTGGTTGAACATAATACTAACACGCTGAACAACCATCCATTCATGATAATAAATCTGATGAACTCTTCGACTTTGGTTGAGATAGACAAGTAGAGGAAAGTTATTGAGGATGCTGTTCTTGAACTCAAGCAGTAGTATCTGTAGAAGCTGAGAGTTATTAACTACGATGCCGTATTAAATTGCGTGAACAAGTATGAAGAACGTGAAGAATAAAAGAAAAAGGGCTGGATTAACTAGCCTGAGGAAAATAAGCCATGATTGACATTCAAATATGTTATCATTACTAAACCCACAACTTTTTGTTGATTTACGAGGTCTGTATTCTGCATTTTTTCGGAATACGTTGCAATGCTAACTTATATTTAACCAGTCTTTTAGACTCCAATTCCAACTAAAGATCCTTGCTGTAATCTTAGTGAACTTATTTCCTCACATCTTTGAAAAAGTACATTAAGTAATCAAGCCCCGATAAGCTAGCTTAATGCTTCTAAAAAACTTGATGCCGGCAAATCAATGTCATCTACTATCAAAACTCTCCCTTCTTCTTGGGAGGAGGAGGCGGTCCACAAGGTTGAAGCATGTCCTCCAACATCCTATTTTTCAACCTCGTGATCGACTCATTCTCTACAGCTGAAAAATACAACATTCTGCTGAAATGCGAAAGGTGACTATTAAGTGCGTCTCTCCTGAGGTTGGTGCCATACTCCCACTTAGTCGTATCTGGGTGTCCCGTTCCCGTATATCGCATGTTTCTGTGCTCCATCTGGGTATGGAACGTAAACCTTTAATTCATCTCTTATAATATAAAATACAAGCAATCAAATTGGATTTTGGACAAATTGTTTGACCATTGAAATTTCGCCCATCTCACTTTCGACTTTCATCGCAAACTCCAACCCATATTTACCCTCACTTATTCTCTGGATATCATAGGCCAGATGCAGAATGTCTAACAGTAACTCTCTATCCCCCGCTCTTGCCACATTCACCAAAACATCTTCCAACCCCGCTCCAGCTAGCAACGCAATAATAAAGTTTATGTGCATTGTGGGGGAGTTTATTAGAGTTTTGATGAATTTGATGAGCTATTTCTTGATTTTGATTTACTTAAGAAGGAGATACTGCATCAATTTGGCGGAATAATGCTCTGCGATGTACACTCTTATCTTTTATACACTCTCTAAGACTCTCCGCTAGCGGGGAGCGATTTCTTGCAAATTACACGCTCCAACCGCACTCTTTAAGAAATTACAGGCCAATGTGCTCAACTCCTTTGAGACGAACCCAATCAAAGGGATTATTTGGGAGATAATTGTCTAAGTGATTGATTTCGGACAGTAGCCTAACAAAAGATAGATCTTTGAGTTTAGGAACTACATGACTTTCGCCAAAACACTCAACGGCTTTGAGGAATTTAAGTTTTTCTAAATTGTAGTTGTGAGGATGTTGATTACCTTTGAACTGTGTATTTCGGGTAACACACAACCTGAAGCCCTATATTTTTTCTGCACTGAAGTGAGGAAATTCCCCAAATTTTTATAGATAATTACTAAGAGTCCAGGTTAATCCAATACGATTAATTCCTCAATCCACTACAGCACGTATTCCATATCTCCTTCTAGAATTTGGTCGACATCTTTTCCAATTAAATTAGCGATCATCCAACCAACTTCTATAATCTCTTTGTCGACACCCCATACCTCCAAACTAAAGTATGTTTCTTTCAAAAAAGAGCAAATTGTACCAAAAAGCAAATGATTGGGGGTCGTCTGATCTGCTAACAAATTGGAGATAACCGTCAAACAGGTTATTCTTTCGATAGAGTCCTATTTACTGTCTGTGCGGTATTACTTTATTATTTTTTTTAGTATAAACTCACATAAATTTACGCAAAACTATCGGACTTGCTACTTGTCTGCTGCTGGACCTTGCGAATTGAAGTAATCAAAAGGCCGCTAATCTGCCAGCAAATTTGATAAATAGCGTAGGTTTCTGCTAACTGACTAATTTTGAAGCAATAGCTCGAAGTATCCGACTAACGAAGTTATTTGCGGAGGAGAGTATTATGCGAGTAGGAGTTTGCGTTTGCTTGCGAACAGAGTTTCGATTTAGTCTCTTCGGCGCTATTTGCGTATGCTTACTCGCTTGTGTTCTAAAGCACTATGGCTTTACATGCTATTATTTATAATTTTATAAGTGGCGCTATTTCTAAAGAAAAAAGTCAGTCTAAAAGCTCGTTAGTAATATAAAAAGCTCTATAAAGTAGCGTATTCATTACCTTTAAGATCTGATGCTTTGTGTTTCGAAAAGACTATGAAAAATGAAGGATTAGTGTAACTTAAATCATAAATCTCATCAAATAATTTTGGTGGTTCTCAGCTTTTTCGGTTTCTGGATGTTAGAAGGGTTGCTAAAATTTTATATTACTTGCAATAGAAGCTAGTTACTAATGTTCTAAGTATACTTCAGCCAATGTTGTGGTGGATTGGCCAAAATGGTCACCTAATTTTCATTATAGAGCAGACTTCCTGATTTACTCTTTGTTTATTATTCTGCCAAAAACACAAGCTCATGCAGGTATTCTTGTTGCTATTATAACAGCGATATTTGTTTGGATTTTGCTACAAAAATCGACAATTGGCTATCAAATTGAAGCGATAGGATATAACCCTCAAGCTGCCCGATATGGTGGAATTTCTGTTGAGAAAATAATTATTTTTGCGATGGCTTTATCAGGAGGGTTGTGCGGACTAGCAGGTGCTTGCGAAGTGATGGGATTGAAATACCGCTTATTTGAAAACTTTTCTCCAGGATATGGATTTGATGCGATCGCGATCGCGCTCTTAAGTCGCAATAATGTATTAGGGATTGTATTAACATCTCTCTTTTTTGGCGCACTTCGTAGCGGCGCAAATGTCATGCAACGCAGTGCAGGCGTTCCCGTTACCATCATATATGCGATCCAAGGATTGACATTATTATTTATTACAATTAGTTTTGCGATCGAGCGAAGGAAGTAATTTGGGGAAAGGGAGACAAGGGGGATAAGGAGGACAAGAAAGACTTATTTTGAACTTTGTTTCATACGCGTTCCCTGAAAGGGTTCCCGTAGGGTAATTTCGCGTCTCTACTTTAAACTCTAATCACTGGTCACTGAAAAAGCTGGTGACTGAAAAAGTGTCCTAATTTCCCAGTCTACCAATCACCGATATCCCGATATCCCAGTCACCAGTCAACCTTTCAATTGATACACTCTTTCCCACTGTTGCGGAGTGACTTTGAAGTTTGTGCTGTTGGGTGCGCGAATTACGAGTAAGTCTTTGAGGATAGGATCGTATTTAATTTCGTTACGGCGCAATGGTTGTCCGAGAAGTTTGCGCAAAAAACGAAGCTTGACGCGAGGTTTATCTTTTTTAGCGTTGTCGATCGCAATCCAATAGTCAAGATCCCAAAGTTCTATCGAGATTTGAGGTGGTTCGATAATTTCTGCGATCGCGTAAATTCCTGCTTGCTCTCCAGCGACCCATACCAATACGCCATCGCCTACTTCAATCTCTTTGTCGTAGCGAGTAACTAACCAGGGAATTTCATCTAACTGCGCGATCGCTTCGAGAAGACGGTAATATTTAGGGTTTCCTTGAAACAGCCAATGAGACACTACAGTGTGTAATAGATAGTTGAAGTCGCGATCGGCAGTCGCTTAACTCTGAAACAGACAATTAAAAGCCGATCGCTATTATCGCTTAATTTCCGCGTTCTAGGGCAGTTGCTGCTTGTTTTAACTCTTGTTTGAGACGAGTTTTTAGCTTTTCTGGTAAAGGACGACTGCCATAAGAGGTATAATAGCCAGCCAAGGAATTTAATGCCGTCTGCATAGTCGTGAAAGACCGGAGTCCACCTGATTTGTCTTTGCGACGATACAAAGCGATATAATCGTTAATTTGTTGGCGTGCTAATGATTGTAGGTCTGCTTTGTTGGGAGCATCGGGAGTTAGGTCAATCGCTGACGATAGCGTTTCAATAACATCTAAAGTATCTTGCTTGTAATTGCCACTGAGTCCGCTTGCAGACGAACAACCGACTAAACCGATGACAGCTACTAGCACTAAAGCTAGCAAACGCGATAGGTAGGATTTTAAATTCATAACTGAGTTTTATTAAACTTACGATCTCAAGTTCAACTTATCCTACCAGTTATTAGTTACCAGTTTCTAGCCACACTCCCACAACGAGCGATCGCATCGCAAGCGTTACGTTACTTAATGGTTATTGCCAAACAGTATTTCAGAAGCCAAACTTGAAGAGAAGCCCGATAGATTTTTTCTTGAAATTGGGTTGTTTAGATCGATTATTGTTTCTTATTGGGAAAAATGAGTTCCCCTTTTGACCCAATCAATCGCGGGTTAATAATCATCGCACTCGTCGGCTTGACGATTCTCATCTTAGCCGTGTTTACGGCGGCTGCGCCCGATTTGATTGAAGACGAACCGCAGAAAAGATTGCCCATTCTTCGTATTCCTTTAATTGGATCTGTATTAGCGCTTTTTGGTGTTGGGGAAGTACCGATTTTATTCTTGCTAGGGATTTATCCTTTTGCGATCGGAACGATGGGTTGGGGTGGCAATCTCCTTTGGTATTGGTATTATGGCACCTATCCAACTACCTCGCCGGGATGGTGGCTCGTTCGTCTTGCTGGCATTGTCGTTGCTAGGATCTTTATCTTTATTGCAGGTCGATTCAGACGGTTGTTACGCACCCATACAGCGGCCGGGGAAATGATTCCCGAACGTTTTATTGGGATGAAGGGAGATGTTTTAGCCGTCTTGGGCAATGGAACGAGCGAAGTTGCCATTTATGACAACATTGGCAAATGCCAAGTTCAAATTTATTGCGTACCTTGGGAAAATGCCACCGATAAAGCCTTTAAAGTTGGCGATCGCGTTTATATTGTAGACTTCATCGCACCTCGTCGCTACGCAATTGTTAAGTTTGATAGCGAAGATTTATTGAGGGCGATCGCCTTAAATCAGTAATCAGTAATCAGTAATCAGTTAAAGAATAAAGAACAAATTCTTTGCTAACTAAGTTCATGGAGCAGAGTCGTTATGAATCCTCAATTTGCACTTAGCTTATTAAATTCTCTACCAGAACAACAAGCTCAACCAGAAATTATCGAAGTTGCAGCTAATCCAACTCAAATAAAGCCAATTTTGGCACAAACCAACGCGAATAACGATTTAGGCTGGTTAATTCCTGCCGGAATTATTGCAGGTAGCTTACTGACGGTTTTAATTGCCGTCTATTTGTTATTTTCTAAATTTTATCGAGTGTGTAACACCAACGAAGCTTTCGTAATTTCTGGGCCAACTCGCGATAAACAAGTTGTCACTCGTGCTACCTTGTTTTTTCCTGGATTTGAGACGATCACCGTTGTTTCCTTAAACCAAGTAACCGTATCGGTGGTGCGCGGGAATACCATTGAAAAACCCCTGAGAACGAAAGACTTTCTCAAAGCCGTCTTTAATGGCAGTCTGCAAGTGCGCGTCAATCCCGATGGCGATAGCATTTGTAATGCAGCCATGTTGCTTGGGGCTGGCAAGAAAGGGGAAAAAGAGATTATGGTTGCAGAAGAGGAAATCAAGAAGCGCGTTAACGATATTCTCGAAGGTCATTTACGGGATGCTGCTTCCCAAGCTAGTCTGGGAGAACTGCAAGGAAGCGTAGAAAACGTCACTAACTATCTCAAGTCGAAAGTCGAACCCGATTTAGCGCGCTATGGGCTACAACTGTTAAATATTGCCATCACCAATATCGACGAGCTAAATCACTATAACCCAGAGAATTATCTCGATATTCAAGCGGTTGTCACCCGCGAGTCAATCGTTCAACAAAATAAGAAAGAACTCGAAAAAGTTCAAGAAGAAACTAAGAGCGAAATCGCTCAAATGAAGCTATTAGAAACCCAAAAACAACTCGCTGCCGAACGGGAACTCAGACAGAAACAGTTAGAAAATACTCTCCAAATCGAACGTATGACCTCAGAAAACGAACGAGAAGTGCTGCAAGTCAAACAAACAGAAAGAGCTAAACAAGAACTTCTTAAAGTTCTAAAGGAGCAGGAAATTCAAGAGGGTTCTATTCTTTCTCAACAACAACTTAAAGAAAGAGAAATTCAACAACAGCAAGCAATTCAAGAAGCCGAAATTGCTAAAGGAATTGCTATTAATCAAAAAAATCAAGAACTGAGAGAAAGAGAAATTCAACAACAGCAAGCAATTCAAGAAGCGGAAATTGCCAAAGGAATTGCTATCAATCAGAAAAATCAAAAACTGGCAGACGCAGAAAAAGCCCTGATCGAGTCGCAAAAAGCTGTCTCTTTAGCAGAAGTCGATAAAGAAACGGCGATTAAAACAGCCCAAGAAGAACGCTTGAAAGAATTGGCTAAAATTAAGGCGCAACAACAAAAAGAAACTGCTCTCATCGCCAAACAAGGACATCTAGAACAGGAACGACTAGAAGCCGAAAACCAGAAGACGATCGCGATTCAAGAAGCTGAAGCCATTACGACTAAGGCGGCAGCCGAACTCGAAAAAGCCCTCAAAGAAGCAGAAGGCGAAAAAGCTAAAATTGCAGCCCAAAATACCTTATCGATCAAAGCACTAACGATTCAACTCGCAGACCAACATATGGATGCTCTCATCGCTAATTTACCCCAAGTGATGAAAGCATTGGCTCCACAGCCGGGAGTATTGGGAACTAATCCTATTATCCTCGCGGGAGGACAAGGGGATGATAACGGCGATCCCACAAAAATTTTATTAGCGACCAGCGGCTTGACGCTGCTGACCAAACTAATGCAAAATCCGATGGTGACCAACTTAGGAAAACAGTTAGCTCAAGGATTGAATGCGGATGGACAAGTTCCTCCCAACACTCATGTTGACTCCGTGGAGCTAAACTCGTTAACTGTAAACAAAAAAACTAGTCCCATTAAGCCTACCGATCCCTGGGATAAATAAGGGGAAAGGGGAAAAGAGGAAAGGGGAAAGGGGAAAGGCAATAGGCAATATTAAGTGTAATAGACAAGACTTTTGTATACTTTCTACCTTGTCCTCCTTGTCCTCCTTGTCTCTTTCTATCGATCTTGTCTCCTTGTCCTCCCTACAGATGCTGCCTTATAATTTTTTGAACTTTGTAAAGACGCGAAATTTCGCGTCTCTACTTTGAACTTTGAACTTATTCGCCTGGTTCTAACTCTTCTAGGATTGTAAATTGAACGTGATTGATAGCTAGCTCTCCAATCGATACTTTGTCTTTGGGAACGGGAACGCCTTCGCTTGTCAATGTCTCAAAAGCAATATCTTTTGCCATTTCTGCGTGATACCAAGCTAATCCCATAAAAAAGCGCGTTGGGTAGGGGCCGCCTTCGTTGGTATCGTCGGGGTTGGATTCCATTGGCAACCAGCCGAATCCTGGAATGTAGAATTCCATCCAAACATGATTAAAATCGGGTTCTAGGGGGAGGTTGCGTCCAAGGGGATGAGGAGGACATTTGTAACGTCCTACGGTGCGACAAGCAATGTTATTAAGTCGAGAAAGTGCCAGCAAAACGCCTAAATACTCGCCGCAAGAACCTACACCGCGTTTGAGGGCAATATCTGGCGTGTCGATGTGGGGTTTAATCCCGTAAGAAAGGCGATCGTAAACATAGTTACGAATACTATACATTTTTCGCAGCAGATTGGTTTCTCTGCTGACTGCTTCGAC
>JALOOL010000247.1 GCA_025454425.1 Hydrococcus sp. Prado102
GCGCGGCGGTCAATGGGTTCTACTAATGCGATCGCAGTTCCTGTTTTCCCCGCGCGTCCGGTACGACCGATTCGGTGAATGTAGGTTTCTGCGTTATCGGGTAGGTCGAAGTTGATAACGTGGCTGAGATTTTCCACGTCTAAACCTCGCGCGGCAATATCTGTCGCGACGACTAAGCGAATTTTTCCATCTCGAAAACGCTGTACCAATCGTTCCCGTTGAATCTGGCTGAGATCGCCGTGGTATTCATCGACGCTTTGACCGGATTCTTGTAATTTGTTGGTTAGTTCGGCGGCGGTTTGTTTGGTGCGCACGAAGATAATCGCCGATTCTGGAGATTCTATTTCTAAAATCGGTTGCAGTGCTTTCAATTTCGACCAGCCGCGAGGAACCATATAGACGTGCTGTTCGATTTTGGTGGGAGCCGCTTGTGGTTGTTCTACGGTGACGGTGGCGGGAGATTTTAAGAATTGATTGACTAATTCTCGAATTTCTCGCGGCATAGTAGCTGAGAAGCAAGCTGTTTGGCGAGTTGCTGCGGTTTGTTTGAGGATCTTCTTCACGTCGTCGATGAAACCCATGCTCAACATTTCATCGGCTTCGTCGAGGACGGCGAAACGGAGTTGGTCTAAGATGAGTTTTTTGCGATCGAGCAAGTCAATAACTCGTCCTGGAGTGCCGACGACAATCTGAACGCCGCGAGCGAGACTGCTGATTTGCCGTTCGATGGATTGACCGCCATATACTGTAAGAACGTACAGGCGGCGATCGCCTGCAAATTCTTTAATCGCTTCGGCAACTTGTTGCGCTAGTTCTCTGGTTGGGGTCAGGATTAATGCCTGTACCGAGGAATTTTGAGTATCGATTCGATCCAAAATTGGCAGCGAATAAGCAGCGGTTTTTCCCGTTCCGGTTTGCGATTGACCGACGACATCGCGACCTTCTAAGATCAAAGGAATTGCTTGGGTCTGTATATTAGTAGGATTGCTAAAACCTAATTTTTCTATTTGTTGAACTCTAATATCTGATAGTCCTAAGCTTTGGAAAGAATTAGTCATAATTTAATTGCAATTGAATTGTAAGTTTATTGTTTTTTCTGGTTTGTCAGCTATTTGTGCGCCATGGCGCACAAATTTAGTCAAGCTACAGTTATTTGAGGCACTTCCGACTAGACTATTTCGCCGTATAAATCGTAGATATCCGCATCAGTAATTCTAACGGGAACGATTGAGTTTAATGCCCCTTCTCCTCGAACGTAAACTACCCCGTCTACCTCTGGCGAAAAACCAGCCGATCGCCCGATTAATTCTCCCGTTTCGGGATTTTCTTGTTCGATGAGTACGTCCATCACCTTTGAGACACAAGCGCGATTTTTCTTCTCAGAAATTGGTTGCTGCACCTGCATGATCGTGTCATACCGCTCGTCCATTACCTCTTGAGCTATTTGATTCGGCAGACTGTAAGCTGGTGTCTCTTCTTCAGGGGAGAAGGTAAAAACGCCTAGACGATCGAACTCGTGACGCTTGACAAAATCTACTAAATGTGCAAAATGCTCTTCTGTTTCTCCAGGGAAGCCGACGATAAAAGTCGTCCGCAATATAGCCTCTGGGATTGCTGTTTTAATGCGATCGATTATCGCATCGTTAACTCGCCCTTGCCAGGGACGATTCATCGCTTTGAGGATATCTGGATGTGAATGTTGCAGGGGTAAGTCTAAATAGGGTAAAACGTTGGGAACCTCTTTGATAGCATCGATAACCTTCGGAGTCAGCCCTGTCGGATAGGCGTAGTGCATCCGAATCCAGGGAATGTCAACTTTTCCGAGCGCCTTTAAGAGTTCGGCTAGCTTTGGCTCCCCATATAAGTCTAACCCATAATTGGTTGTAATTTGCGAAATGAGGATAATTTCTTGTACGCCTTGCTCTGCTAATTGTCGAGCTTCTGTAACAATAGATTCAATCGATCGCGATCGCTGATTGCCCCGCAGATGCGGAATAATGCAAAACGCACATCGATAATCGCATCCTTCGGCGACTCGTAAATAAGCCACACCCTCGGTCGTGGTGCGATAGCGGGGAATAGTTTCGTCGGCAATGTAAGTCGGTTGCTCGGAAACTTCTCGAACTATCTGTCCTGTTTCGGCGCGTTCGACAACTTCAACGATTTTATGATAGTCTCCCGTACCGACGATAGCGACGGCTTCGGGTAACTCTTCTAGAAGTTGCTCGCGGAAATGCTGCGCCATGCAGCCGGAAATTATAATTTTCTTATTTGATTCTGCTAATTCAACTAATGTGCGAACTGACTCTTCTCTAGCAGCTTGAATAAAACTACAAGTATTAACGATAACGTAATCAGCTAATTCTTCATTTGCATCTACTTGGTAGCCAGCTTGCGCCAGCAAACCCAGCATATGTTCTGAGTCTATTCTATTTTTTTCGCAGCCCAAATGAGAAATGGCAATAGATGGCTTGTTGCCCATTCGATTTAAAATTTAGGATTGGGGATTAGCGATCGATTATTCTGGATTATTAAGATATTTTAACCGATCTTTGAAATAGATAGCATCTCTTAACACAAAAAAACCGATCTTTTTTTTGCTTGCCATCTGAGTGCCCATTCTAGATACAATTTTCTAGTGGACGTGGAACAGGTGAAAAAAAAACAGGTGGTGCATCCAGGTAAATTTCAGTGAACTTAACTCAAACTTTTAACACATCGAATCCGATTATCGGCGTTGTTCATCTGTTGCCCTTGCCTACCTCTGCGCGTTGGGGAGGCAGTCTTAAAGCAGTTATCGAACGAGCAGAACAAGAAGCAACGGCACTCGCTGCTGGAGGCGTAGACGGGATTATCGTCGAAAACTTTTTTGACGCGCCCTTTGCTAAAGATACGGTCGATCCTGCCGCGATCAGCGCCATGACGCTGATCGTCGATCGCATTATGAACTTAGTCGTCGTGCCAGTCGGGATTAATTTGTTGCGTAACGACGCAATGAGTGCCCTGGCGATCGCGTCTTGCGTCAACGCTCAATTTATCCGCGTTAACGTGCTTACAGGAGTAACAATCGCCGACCAAGGTCAAATCGAAGGACAAGCGCATCACTTAATGCGCTATCGCAAAGAATTAGGCGCTGACGTAGCAATCCTCGCCGACGTACTCGTCAAACACGCCCGTCCTTTGGGAATGCCCGATCTAGCAACGGCTGTCGAAGAAACAATCGAACGCGGTTTAGCCGATGCGGTAATTATCTCCGGTTGGGCGACGGGACACCCGCCGAGTTTTGAAGATTTAGAAATCGCTTGCGCCGCCGCTAACGGAACGCCCGTTTTTATCGGAAGCGGTGCTAACTGGGAGAATATTAGTAAACTGATGAAAGTAGCAGATGGGGTAATTGTAGCTAGTTCGCTCAAACGCAATGGGAAGATTACCGAACCCGTCGATCCGTTGCGCGTGGCTCAATTTGTCGAAGCGACAAGACAGATCGCGGCGGCGAAGGAACATAAGGGGAAACATATAAGGTAAACTCAAACAAAAGTTTTGTAGTTACCGTCAACAAGTAAATTGTTGCCTATTGACTTATGAGCGAACAATTTAATCCAAGTAAAGCGCCTTGTCCTATTTGTGGCAATCGACAATTTAGCTGGGGACGTACTGTTGATTCGCAGGGCGGATGGTTGTATTCGCGCGAAAATATGGCTGGTTTGGGCGGAGGAGAAAGTCTTATCATTCGCAAATGCTTTAGCTGTAAAAACGTACAGTTATTTACTCAAGAACTTGCATTTACTCAAGTTCTTGAAATCGATTGAGACGCTCGCAACTCTCGCACCTAATATTTCATCTAAATCTATAAACTTTGTTAAGCTAACTCAGTAAGACATTGTTAAAATCGCTGATAGTTAAGAGCCATTACTAGTCACTGGTCACTGATAACTGGTCACTGTTTTATGAGTCGCCGACGTTCTATACCTTGGATTTATCGCTGGTCGCGTCCGATAATAGGCGCGATCGCAATTATTGGAGCTATTCTAACTGGCTATCTCACCATTACTAAACTAATAGGGGGAGAAGTTGTCTGTACTGCTGGTGCTGCTCAAGCAGCGGAAGGATGTAAAAGCGTACTCGATAGCGTTTATGCTTATCCTTTAGGAAAATCCGGACCGCCTCTTTCTTTGTTTGGTTTTTTGGCTTACATTAGCATGGCAATTTTTGCCCTCGCTCCCTTATTTGTTAACAAAGATGAAAATAAGGGATTGCGAAGACAATTAGAAAACTGGACGTGGCTATTACTCCTGGCAGGAGGAACGTCAATGGCTGTGTTTAGCGCCTATTTAATGTATATTTTGGCAACCGAACTCCAAACAGTCTGTTATTACTGTATTGGCTCGGCCTTGTTCTCTGTAAGCCTATTGGTGTTGGCAATTGTCGGTCGCGAGTGGGAAGAATTAGGACAAATCTTTTTTACTGCCATCATCGTAGGAACGATTACAATCGTTGGGACGCTTGCCGTTTATGCTAATGTCGATAGTCCTTCAGCCGTAGCGCCAGGACAGCGAACTCCCATCCCCGAACCAACAACTAATCCTCAACCGCCCTTTGGCTGGGAAATTACGACTACTTCCGGCGAGGCAGAAATAGCGCTGGCAAAACATCTCAATTCGATTGGGGCAAAAGAATACGGAGCATTTTGGTGTCCTCACTGCTTTGAGCAAAAGCAATTATTAGGCAAGGAAGCTTTTAAAGAACTCAATTATGTTGAATGCGATCCCAATGGCAAAAACCCACAGCCTCAAGCTTGTCAATCTGCGGGAATTCAATCTTTCCCGACTTGGGAAATCAACGGTAAGCTTTACCCTGGCGTTCAATTACCAGAAAAGTTAGCCGAACTTTCTGGCTATCAAGGCCCGATGAATTTTAAATATACAATGCCAGGAAGATAGAAAAGAGTTTTCAAGTTATTGGTTTGTGAAACTACCCCATCCTAACCCTCCCCTTGCAAAGGGGAGGCGATTATTTTTGACCGAAAATAATCGGTACAAGCCCCGTCTTAGAAGGACGGCTTTTCTTCTTTCTCGGTTTTTGGCAATCTTCTAATATAGTCTCATTTTTCTATTTTTTGATAAGTTTTTAAATAAAGTCAATTTAAAGACGAGTTTGTCGTTATCTTAAAAAGCGATCGCCAAAAAACTACAGAAAAATACTTAGAAATCTCCCGATCGCAAACGTTGAAGTGCGATCGCAATATTGTAGATTATAAGCACCTATTAAAAAACCTGACGCGATTCTAAATTAGCTTCAATTTCCTTGCGATCGCGCCAAACGGGACGCAATTCGCCACGCGCATATAAAGGAAGCTGATCGCCAACGTGAGAAGAATTCGGTTGTGTTGCATTGCCATAAACAGTTAACACTCTCGCTTTAATCGGATCGGAAAACTCGATCGCAGCGATGTAACTATCTCCTGCAACAACTTGAAAGCGTTCGTCTTTAGTACTGACAATATCGAGGACTCGAAAGCTTCCTAAAGAGCCAGGAGCGCCGCTAGCAGGTAAATCTTGCTTGCCATAGCGCAATCTTACCACTTCGCCCCAAGAGACGTCTAGGGAGCCATAGAGGAGCTTTACTTGAGCGGCAACGCCTTCTAAAATTGCTAAGGCATTATTTACATCGGCTAATCCCGTCGGAGTGCTTAAGGCTTCTTTGTCGTTCCAAGGTTTAGAGAAGAGTTTCGACGTTTGCACCGTCTGCGCCCACAAAGTAAATAGTACTGCACCTTTACTATCGGCATTGGTTTGACGATCCCAAGCTTTGAGGACTTCAGATGCTTCGAGTCCGATGGGATTGGAAAGCAGACGTGCGGCAGGAATGAGATATTCTAGAATGCGATCGGCGAGTTCTAAGCGTGAAGAAAACTTGCGATCGCACATTTGCTCGAAGCTAAGTTTCTCCGATTCTTGTAATAGTTGAATAGATCGTTGAGAACGTAAAATATCATTTGCTTCGCCCAAAGACGCAGGAGCAAGATAAGGAGGATATTTTTTGGGATCGAGTAAACTGGGAAAAGTACTCGTCCAAGGCGGATCGTTAGTATTTTGCAGCCAGCCATTAGCAGGATCTAGCAGGCGCGGCAAGTCTTTATAATCGAGATATTTCGTCCACAATGTTTTAGAAGTATCGCCAGGGATAATGCCTTGCCAATAGTTCCAATCGCCAGTATTTCTGATGGGAACTTGTCCGTTAAAGACGTAGAGAATTTGTCCGGTGCGATCGCCATAAATTATATTAAATAAGGGCATCTGTAATTGTTGTAGCGAACTCTCAAATTCTTTGAGATTAGTTGCTTTTGCCATTTGCCAGAGTTGCTGCATCATGTTTGGGCGATCGAGTCCGGCAACTCGCAGGGTAAATGCTTTATCATTTTGTCTGGCAACAACTGTTCCTTGGATCGATCGCTCGATCTGAAATTGTTCTTCAATAAATTTGCCATTGCTTTGTCTTATCTTGATGGTTTGGCTTTCAATTTCAAAAGGTTGTACTTTGCCATCAAAAAGATAGCCGCCATCTTTTAACGTCAATTGATAGATATCTGCCCCATCGATAGGATTAACTGTTACCGTCCAACCGAGATGGTTATTAAATGCGATCGCGAGAACTGGCATTCCTACTAATGTTGCACCATAAGCATCAAGATTCGGCGCGGATAGTTGTGCTTCGTACCACAGAAAAAAGTCCGTCCAAGGAAGGTGAGGATTTGCTAGTAGCATTGCGTTATTGCTAGCAGAATGCGTGGGTGCGATCGCCCAAGCATTAGATCCGCCTTGGGTTGGGGATGTTTTTAGCGATGCAACTTGTCTTGGATTGGTAAGAAAATGAAAGTGAATGACTCGTTGAACGTGGGCGAGAATATCGACTCCAGTAATGGGTAGAACGGCTTTTAAGGTATCGTCAATCTCGGCGGGATGTTTTTGAGCATAATCGTTAATTCCCGCCGCAAAAGCGTTTAAATAGCCCTGAATTTCCTTGTCTTGCACCTCATACCATTGTTGCGCTCTTTCTGGGATGCCCATCGTTCTGACATAGCGATCGCTCGATACGTAAGAAGCTCCCCAATATTCGGCTGCACGTCCTCTTGCCTGTCCGTACAATCGCAAAATTAAATTTCCGTGGCTTTGCGTTTGCGCCCAACCAAAGGCTTTGAAAAGTTCCTCGGTATTTTTACCGTAAATGTGAGGTACGCCCCACTTATCCCAAAGGATTTCAGTTTGACCGATGCTAGCAACGGGTTGGTTGACGACGATACAAGCAACTAACGTCAAACCGAGCAAGAGTAAGAAAAATCGCTTTAAAGGCATTCACTTTCATTTAAGATAATCCTCAAGAAATAATCATAGACCTTCTCGATTTGAATTAACCTTTCGACAAAATGTAATTTAGCTTTTCAACAATTAAGAATTGAGTATGGCAGCGATCGCTTCAACTTCAAATAACATGCGATCGAGTGCCAATCTCGATACTGGAATAAGCGTCTGAGTGGGAGGTCGATCTCCCCAAATCTCCTGCACTTGCGTGCTTAATTGCTGTAGTGTCGTTTCGTTATGTCCGACAATAAGTGTCGTCAGCTTGACAACGTGTTCTGGACGCGCGCCAGCCGCATTTAGCGCAATGCGAAGATTACTAAAAGCTTGTTTCAATTGACTTGCAAAATCATCAACAAGATTCCCATTTTCATCTTCGCCACCTTGACCTGCAATATAAACAAGCGTTGCTCCTGGTGGAACAACGATTACATGAGTATAGCCGTTAGGAGAAGGGTCATATAACTCTGTTGGATTAATGCGTTGAATATCTTTAACCATTTTCTAAACAAAAATCTTTATAAAATAAGTTAGAGTTATTCTAGCGTATTGGGTTGTCTTTCTAAAGAAAGGTTTTTAGAAAATTAAATATCCTATGTTTGGGCAAACTTTGAAGCTCTCATCTTCATCAGCTTGCGATCGCGAAAATCTAAAAATCAATCTTAACGTCTTTATGACAACAGAGCCTTTTTCTAGAGCGACTAATTCAGATAAAATTGAGAGTTGATTCTCATAATTTGACTGCCTACTTATCTTATTTTCATAATTTTTTGTTAACTCGCGATCGTCAAACAAAAACATGAGTCTTAAACAGCAAGCTAATCTTGAAAAATTGCATCAAAAAGGATTGCCTAAATGTAACACAAATGATGAAATTGCATTGGCAATGGGAATCAGCGTCGAAAAATTGTGTTTTTTGGCTTTTAAACCGCTTACATCTCCAACCGTACATTATTTTCGCTTTAAAATTTTCAAACGAACGGGTCAAGATCGTATAATTTCTGCTCCAATGCCTAATCTTAAGACGGCTCAAAAATGGATTTTAAAGAATATTTTAGAAAAAATAGAAGTTCACGATGCAGCCCACGGATTTCGGCATAATCGTTCCATTGTTACTAATGCACAACCTCATGTTGGAGCAGATATAATAGTAAATATCGATCTACAAAACTTTTTTCAAGCAATTTCTTACAGACGTATTAAAAGCTTATTTTGTGAATTAGGCTATTCAGAAACTGCGTCAACAATTTTTGGATTAATTTGTACCGTTACAGAAATAGAAAATGAGAATGGTAAGGTTACAGGAAAGCGTTACTTACCCCAAGGGTCACCAGCCAGTCCAACTCTTTCAAATCTTGTTTGCTACAATCTCGATAGTCGTCTCGCTTCAATGGCTAAAAATTTCGGTTTTTGTTACACGCGATACGCTGACGATCTAACCTTTTCTGCTTCAGGAGAAGCCAAATATAAAGTCTCTAATTTACTTCAGGAAATTCAATTAATTATCGATAGTGAAGGGTTTGCGATTAATCCCGATAAAACTCAGATTTTAAAAAAATCTGTACGGCAAAAAGTGATGGGTATTGTTGTAAATAAACGTTTAAATTTATCTAAAAAAACCTTAAAAGCTTTTCGTGCAACATTACATCAGATCGAACAAGAAGGCTTATCAAATAAGCATTGGGGAAATTCAACGAATTTAATAAATGCGATCGCAGGATTTGCTAGTTATGTCGCAATGGTTAACCCCAGCAAAGGAGCAGAATTTATGGCATCAGTAGAACGTATCAAACAGAAATATGGATGCCAAGAATAACCTCTTGTCACTTTTTTTTTCTGTGCTACATTTGAAAAGGGTAGTTCCAAAGTTAGAAAGCTGTAGTTTAGGCTCTGTAAGCCTAACTGGTGCGCCAACTTGTAGTATGAGCGTATTTCGCGGGAGACTTTAAACTATTTCAAGATTTGATTAGCTCA
>JALOOL010000248.1 GCA_025454425.1 Hydrococcus sp. Prado102
TGGTAAATTTTCCCTTCTTGTTCTGCCTTGTATTTAAGCATGGTGCAAAACATCCCCCAACCTACTTGGTGAATAGACTTGGCAAGACAGTGATTTTGCATCATCCCTTTAACATTAAGATTCTCTACAACAATTACTTGGTTTTCGTTGACTATCCTACGCGATAGTTTGTGTAGAAAATCTTCACGACAGTTAGTGATTTTTCTATGAACTCTTGCAACAATTTTTCTAGATTTAGTTCTATTGTTAGAACCTTTAACCTTTCTAGATAAGTCTTGTTGTTTTTTCTTTAAATTCAAATTATGTTTATTGAGAAATTTTGGATTATCGAATTTAGAGCCATCCGAAGTAATAGCAAAATGAGTTAACCCCAAATCAATCCCAACTGCTTTACCCTCGGAACTTGAAATAGGTTTTTCTTGACCATCTTCAAATAATACCGAAGCAAAATATTGATTAGAACAGTTTTTAGAAATGGTTACAGTCTTAATTTTTCCTTCAATTCGTCTATGAATAACTGCTTTTACCTCTCCAACTTTCGGAAGGCTTAAGCAGTCTTTTAGAACTTTAACGTTTTGAGGATATTGTATTGATTGCCTACCGTGTTTTGATTTAAAGGACGGATAACTTGCTCTTTTTTCAAAGAAATTATTAAAAGCTACACCAAGATTAAGGCAAACTTGCTGCAAACAACTCGAATAGGCAAGAGATAACCACTCGTGTTCTTTCTTTAATTGTGGGATTAACTTTTTAACATCATATCCAGATAATCCTTTCCCTGTATCTAGGTAAGTCTGATTCATCAAATTAAGACAATAATTCCAAAGCCAACGACAGTTACCAAACGATTGTTCTAGTGCCTGCTGCTGTTCTGTATTTGGATATAGTCTTACCTTGACGACCTTTAACATTTAGAGTGAATTAAATTTGCTATAAATTATCGTAGCACGGCATGATACTATGGGTCAATAGTCGTGTGGCATTCATCCCCACGTCTGACCCGTCAGGGCAGCGTGGGATGAATGCCACGTTAAGCTAAGAGTTGATATTTAGTCAAGCTGATAGTTCAGACAACAATATAACTTAGGGAGCCCCATGTCGAACAATGCTTCTGTCTTCCTGGCAATGGCGGGACGGCAACCCTTAAAGGATGCCAGAATATTGCTGGTTCTGTAGACGATCGCGATAAAATTACTCGCATTGCCCTCGATTATAATATCGATCTCGTTGTCGTCGGGCCAGAATTACCGCTATCTTTGGGATTAGTCGATCGCTTGCAGGAGAATAACATCAAAGTTTTTGGCCCCACTCAACAAGGCGCGCAAATCGAAGCAAGCAAGTCCTGGGCAAAAGCCTTAATGGAAGAAGCAGGCGTTCCCACGGCGAAATCTCAGACGTTTACAGAAGCAGAAGCAGCGAAGTCCTATGTAGCCAGCCAAGGAGCGCCTATCGTCGTCAAAGCCGATGGTTTAGCGGCGGGAAAAGGCGTAATTGTAGCAACGACGACACAAGAAGCACAAACGGCGATCGATACGTTATTTCGAGAAGGCTTTTCTAAGTTAATCGTAGAAGAATACTTAGTTGGCGAAGAAGTGTCTGTATTGGCGCTTACGGACGGATTAACCATCGCTTCCTTACTTCCCGCACAAGACCATAAACGCATCGGAGAAGGCGATACAGGAAGCAATACGGGGGGAATGGGAGCGTATTCTCCAGCCCCAATTGCTACGCCAGAGTTAATGCAACGAATCGAGCGAGAAATCTTAAAGCCAACCCTAGAAGCCTTACGAAAGCGCGGAATCGATTATCGAGGCGTACTTTATGCAGGGTTGATGATTTCCCCAGATGGCGAACCCAAAATATTAGAATATAATTGTCGTTTTGGCGATCCAGAAACGCAAGCAATTCTTCCTCTATTAGAAACGCCTTTGGACGAACTATTAATGGCTTGTGTAGAACAAAGGCTAGCGGAATTGCCCTTACGCTGGAAGTCGGGAAGTTCTATCTGTGTCGTGGCAGCTTCGGCGGGGTATCCTGGAACTTATAAAAAAGGAGTTGCGATCGCCCAAATCGATAAAGCAGAAGCTACCGGAGCAACTGTTTTCCATGCAGGAACGAAACTCGACGAGACGGGACTCGTTACCGATGGCGGTCGCGTTTTAGGCATTGTAGCAGTTGGAGAAACCTTTAAGCAAGCCAGCGATCGCGTTTACCAAGCTGTCGATCTTATAGAATTTGACGGCAAATATTGTCGAAGAGACATTGGACGAAAAATGATGAATTATTAGTTCAAAGTTCAAAGTTCAAAGTTCAAAAATTTAGTAGCTCAATAGTATACATTCTTCCTAATCCCCATTCACCAATCCCCATTCCCCTTTCCCCTTTTCCCTAAAAAATCCCAATCCCCATGACAGATTTTTGGACTGAAGTTTTACAATTTGCTCAAACGACGACTAAAGACATTGGCACTCAGTTAATTGCCGATTTTGGTAAACTAAAACCTACTCGCAAAGATGATGGTACATTAGTGACGCAGGCGGATCGATGGGCAGATAAAGCTATTCGAGATGCGATCGCGACAACTTTCCCCACACATGGCGTTCTCACTGAAGAAACAGAACATATTTTCCCCGCTAACGATTGGTGTTGGATCGTCGATCCGATTGATGGGACGACGAATTTCACGCGAGGAATTCCAATTTGGGGGATTTCGTTAGGATTGCTCTATAAAGGAACGCCTGTCTTTGGTTTTGTTTATTTACCGCAGTTAAATCAATCCTTTTATGGATACTGGTATGGAGATTCTGGATTAACTGGCCCGACGGGAGCCTATATGAATGGCGAACCCATTCACACCAGTCCTGACGATCCTAGTAAAAATCATCTTTTTAGCATCTGCGCCCGCAGCACCGACGTTTTAAAAAAACCTTTTCCCTGCAAAATCCGTACCATAGGTGTAGCTAGTTATAATTTGATTTTAGTGGCATCTGGAGCGGTTCTAGGCGGCGTTGAAGCTACTCCCAAAATTTGGGATATAGCAGCCGTCTGGGTCATCGTACAAGCTGCTGGAGGCGTATTTGTATCGCTCAAGGCGCCAATGTTTCCCCTCAAGATAGGAAAAGATTATGGAGATGTTCCTTTTCCTTGTTTGGCGGTTAGTCGCGCCGATTTAGTACCCGTTTTTGAACCGTTAGTTAAATTTATCGGACAAGGAGTTTAGTTTTAGCGCGATCGTGAAAGAAATATACAAATGTAGGTTGGGTTGAGGGACGAAACCCAACATCTATATACTTTGTTAGGTTTTGCGATCGCGCTCTCACCAACCTACGATTCGTTAATGATTTCAGGAATTTTACCAGTTAATTAAGGAATTTATATAAAGAGCGATCGTGAGAGTTTCCTTAAAAGATGATGTTTTAGCCATTCAAAATGAGGATCTTCCTGCTTATAAAAAAGGAGGTTCAATCGTTCGCAATAGTTATTTTTGGGCTTTAAAATCGATCGCTTGTTATTCAGGAAAGGGCTGCGATTGGGAATTCGATCGCGAGGTTTGGATTGCCTTATCGAGAATGTTACTTTCCTTCGCTCAATCGGGATATTTAGGAGATTCTGAAACGATATTAGAGTTCTCAACCGATACGCAAATTCCTGACGAATTGCGATCGGTTTCTACTTGGTTGTAGTTTGAGGTGAATGGCGATCGGAAATTGGGAGAGCGGGGACTGGTGACTAGGACACTTTCTCAGTTATCAGCGACCAGTTACCAGTGATTAGAGTTTTTTCGTTCAAAGTAGAGACGCTTTCATGAGAGCGTATGAAACAAAGTTCAAAGTAAATGTCCTCTCTTGTTTCGTACTTCCGACTTCCCTTATCCGCCGCGCAGGACGTACAGTCTGAGCAGCGAGACTTTCGACTTTCGTTATTACGCGATATATCGCGTCTCTACACCGACTTTCGACTTCCCCATTCCCCAATTACATCTGTTCTAACTCTTTTCCCTTCGTCTCCTTAACTAAGAAAGCTACAAAAAAGAGCGATATCGCCGCCGCCGTCGCGTACAAACCGTAAGCAGTACCGAGTCCGACAGTGGATAGAAGCGGAGGAAAAGTGGTAGAAACGAGAAAATTAGCTATCCATTGAATCGCCGCAGCTACCGCTAGCGCTGAAGCGCGAATCTTGTTATTAAACATTTCTCCCAAGAGAACCCAAACAATTGGCCCCCAGGAGAACCCAAAACAGAAGACATAAAGGTTAGCAGCGACCAAAGCAAGCAATCCAGCAGAATCGCTCAAAGTGGGTTGACCGTTAACAAGATTGGCATTACTAAACACATAAGACATCGTTCCCAAGGTTAGCGTCATACCAATCGAACCCAGGATAAGAAGCGGTTTGCGACCAAATTTATCTACAAACGCGATCGCGATTAGCGTCGTCAAAATATTAATCGCACCCGTAATCGCCGTAATCCAAAGAGAATCTCGTTCTGTAAACCCGACAGCCTGCCACAACACACTGCTGTAATAAAAGATAACGTTAATCCCGACAAACTGTTGAAAGATAGACAATCCCATGCCTATCCAAACAATCGGCAGCAATCCGCCAGACCTACTAAGCAGATCCGAAAATTTGGGTTTGCGTTCCCGAAGCACCGTCTGCTGAATTTCCGCTACTTTAGCTCTAGCATCGCAAATTTCAACTTTTGCCAACACTTTAGCTGCATCGGCTTCTCGACCTTGAGCGACTAAGTAACGGGGAGATTCGGGAATCATGAAAGCCCCAATTCCGTAAAGCACGGCAGGCGGGATTTCCGTCCAAAACATCCAACGCCAAGCAGCAATATTAAATAACCACGGACTCGCTGCCGAACCCGCGCTTACAGCAATGAAATAGTCGCACAGCAGGGCAATAAAAATTCCCACCACGATCGCCAATTGTTGAAGAGAACCCAACCGACCTCTGTGACGTGCGGGGGATACCTCGGCAATATAAGCGGGTGCAATAACGCTAGCTGCCCCAACGCCAAGACCGCCTAATACCCGCCAAAAGATAAAATCCCATAGACCCACTGCTATACCCGAACCAATAGCACTAATGGTAAATAATATCGATGCTAATATCATTGTCTTGACGCGACCGTAGCGATCGGCAATTTGTCCGGCAAAAAAAGCGCCAACCGCCGACCCTAACAAAGCGGTAGATACCGATAAGCCAATCCCCCAAGACGTTGCATTGAAGGCATCATACAAAGCGCCCACGGCTCCGTTGATGACAGCCGTGTCAAATCCAAACAAAAATCCCCCAAGGGCGGCAGTGCCAGCAATGAGGATGACATAGGAGCTATTAAACTTTTTACGATCTGTTATCGTTTCCTCAAAACGAGTCATAACATTGATTTCCTTAAAAATATTTAAAAATTAAATGTCGTGCGCAGGTGTCCTACCCATTGAGTATCGTTGCGACTGTCATTTTCTGGGTTAAGAATTACCCAAAAGCCAGGCGTAATGGCGATGTTGTCGTTGATTTTGAATCGATAAAAAGCTTCGAGGTGATAAGAAGTGTCGCGATCCTCTCGAACGTCGCTATTGGTGACTTGCGGCGGCAAACCGACTAAAATGCCAGGTAAGTTTCCCTCACCTCCAACATCGGGAAATGTTAAACCGATCGCGCCGTACCACAAATCCGCACTGTCTCCATCGCTCACGTTAAGGGGAGTTGTTCCCCCGATACCATCGGCAATATTGCTGATTCCAGATCCTTCTGCTGTCGCATGGATATAACCTCCCCAACCGTGGATTTGAAAGTTTGGCGTAATGCGGTAGTACCCTTGCAGAGTGATGAAATCGCTACTAGTAGCAATCTCATCGCCGAAGGGTTCTAATGCTAGAAAACTCCCCGTATCTGCGGTGAGATTGACTTCGCCTTTGGGTAAATAAGAATGAGAATAGGCAATCCCAATTACGCCAGATTCCCAGTAATAGGCAAGTTGAGCTAAGGCATTGTAGTTCCCGTTAAATAAGCCATTGCCCTCTTCGGCATCGTTGGGCGATCCTGCGAGATAGCCGACGGTGAGAAGCAGATCTTCGGTGATATTCCAATTCAGTGCGCCTCCTCCTCCTCCTCGCCGATAAAGCAGGTTGTATTCTCCAAACTTAGAAGGAATACCTAGTCCATCATCTGCAATGGTCGGTGGGGTCAGCGTATCGGTGATATCAGTGTATCCGACTCCCGTTGGCCCTACGGTTAGTGCGAGGTTATCAGCGATCGGAGTCCGATATAAAAGGTGAGGAATTTGCACTCGATTATTGGAGTTATCATCGTAGTTTAACCGCGTCATATTCGTCCCCGAAACATCGGCAATCGAGCCGAAATTGGAGATTTGTAAGCGCGTTCTCAGTAAATCTTCACCTGTAAAACTGGTTTCTAAGTTGAGGCGAATTCTGTAAGCAAATTGGGTTTGCGATTCGTCACTACCTTCACCGATACGATTCCCAAAAGTATCGTTAACCGACCAAATAGTTTGAGCGACAAGCTTAGTTGTCGTCGAGAATTGACGATCTTCTAAAAAGGCTACCCGCGATTCTAGATTATCGACGCGCATCCCTAAAGTGGCTAATTCAGTTTCAAACTCTTTAGCGAGTCGTTGTAGCGTTTCAGCGTCTTGTTGGGCGATCGCAATATTTTCTTGTAATAAACGCTCGATTTGTTGCAAGCAAGCATTCAAACCCGCCGCAAATTCCCAGCGACTCACGGCGCGATCGCCCCTGAATGTATTATCTGAATAGCCTGCTATACATCCATAGCGTTCTACTAGTTCTCTAAGCGCTTGAAACGCCCAATCAGAAGGCTCGACATCTTTTAGTTCCGAAACGGACGTTACTTGGGCAAAGGGGTCATTTTCTGATGAATTTATGTCAGGCTCTGCCTGTACTATTGCTGCTGATAGCAATACGGCGATCGCAGCAATAGCAATGTTTGCAAACATCTGCTTTTGCCTCACTTTTAAGTAAATTTCTATTGATTTTTTAATCCTTAAATTGTTTTAAACAATCGATTAATTGGGCAATCAAAAAGATTAAAGTCTATACACGTAAAACGAAAAGTATAAAGCTTCAAACTAAACGCTTTCGACCTTTTAGTTAGCTGAGTATTTATTTATATAGATAAATCTCTATTTTTAGAATATCCCTAATAATAGGATGGGGATCATCTATCTAAAGTTAAGCTTTGATTATTTAATCGCGTATACATTCCCAAATTTTCTACGAGCAAAAATGACTCAAATGTGTTATGAAACAGTCAATTGAGTCGCTTAAATTTTTAAGATTTGTAAATAAACTTTCCTATCGTAAAATAAGATTTATTAAGAATTAGATTCCGATTCTTCTGAATTAGTCCACAAAAGTTTTAGGGCGATCGAAGCAAATCCAATCGCTGCGATCGCTTTGAGAACTCGTGCGGGTAAAAACTGAGCGATACTACCACCCGCAATGACTCCGATAAAGCTAGCAAGAATTAAAGCGGTAATCGAGCCAAAAAAGACAGCGCGAGGCGATTTAGAACTACCCCCTAGCGCGATCGCAGCTAATTGACTTTTATCTCCAATCTCTGCCAAAAATACTGTAATAAAACTCAGACCAAATAATTGCCAATCCATTTTCAGTAATCAGTTATCAGTAATCAGTTATCAGCTTTGGGTGCATGGCGTGCGCCCTTACATCGAGCGGTTATGTATTAGTAATTACATCGCCTATTAGCAAACTAGTAATAAATAATAAAAGGAGCGCAACTGCGAAATTTAAAATTTTAGGAGATAAGCGTTTTGCGACCCAACGACCGATGAGAACGCCAATTAAACTAGTAGCAATTAAAGCAGTAGCAGAACCCAGAAAAACAATCCAAGGAGACTTAGATTCCGCACTCATTAACAGAGTAGATAACTGGGTTTTATCTCCCATTTCTGCTAAAAAGATAGTGAAAAAAGTCGAGCTAAAAACTGACCAAAAGTTCGAGTTAGCTTTTTTGTCTGTTGGAGTTGGCGTTTCTTGAGTCGGTTTTATTTCGACTGATTGAATCGAAGTCATGCACTTGTTGGGGTGAGTTTTTTCATACTTTTCTCATTTTTACAAAAATTGGTCGAACTGTCATCCCAAGTCATCGGTCGAAAGTTGGAAGTTCAAAGTTCAAAGTAAATATCCTTTCTTGTTCGGTACAGACGCGATATATCGCGTCTGTACACCGACTTTCGACTTTCGACTTCCCCATTCCCCAATGCCCAATCCCTAATCGCTAATCCCCAATATAACGAAGCATTTCTTGGCTATTTTTTCCGTAAACGCCTTCGATCTGCTGTTTGCAGCAGTCTATGGCAAAATCGTTAAACTCTGATGCGTCTACGCCGTACATCTGCTCGAAAATATCTGGTTTCACGCGACAAAAACGCGGACGTTGTTCGTAAATATTGCATTCTCGCGTATCGCGATTGAAATTAATACACCATCCTCCTTCCCCAACCATGCTTAGATAGAGTTTCAATTCTTCTGGGGATAAATACTCTTCTAAGTCTGGGCGATCGCTCGGTTCGAGATGACAGCAAGCTCCGCAATATTTTACACATCGCCAAGTTTTCACAACACTTGTCCTTATTTTCTGAAACAAAAGTTTATGTATTTTTGTATCTTTCCTGAAAAAGAGTGGCAAATCGCTAGGTAAGATCGAAACACAGATTACCTATTATGGTATTATTCAGCTACTCAATTGACAGAGAATTGAAACTGGGAGGAACAATGGATTTTCTGACGAACTTTTTAGATCCTGTAGCAGGACTTAACTGGCAAGTAATTTTTAATTTGGTTTTTGTTTCTTTAATTATGATTGCTGGGCCAGTAGTTGTCTTTTTACTGGCATTCCGAGGCGGAGATCTATAAGATTAATCTTTTATCAAAATTAACTTGAAAAAAACCCTTCCTAGTAATTAGGATGGGAATTTTTTTTTGGTGGTAATTTTATTAATTAAAGCCGCGCTATTTCACTCATTACTAAATTAACAAGTTTTGGCGCGATCGCGTCTAACGGCAGTACCCAATCGACTTTTCCCGTTGCGATCGCCGCTTGGGGCATCCTGAAAAACTCGCTAGTTGCCTCATCTTGAGCGATTGTTATGCCGCCGTGATTTTTGATGGCGATCGTTCCTAATGCGCCATCATGATTGTTGCCTGTCAAAACGACTGAGATTGCACGAGTTTTGTAATTTGTGGCAAGCGATCGAAACAGCATATCTGCCGCCGGACGGACATAGTTCAGTTTGGGTGAATCGGACAGCAGTAATGTACCGTCAGAACTGATGAGTACGTGACGATTGGGAACCGAGGTGTAAATCGTTCCCGGTCGTAGCAAAAGTCCGGTTTGTGCTGATTCGACCCGCAGCAAGGTCGAGCGATTAAGAATGTCTGTCAGATAGCTAGGAAAAGCCGCGCTGGTATGTTGCACGATGACAAGCGCTGCTGGGAAGTCGATAGGCAGAGCAGAAACAATTGCACGAAGGGCGTGCAAACCACCACGAGATGCTGCGATGCCAATGACGTTGTATGCCACATTGGGAAAGTGAGACAAAACTTGATGGGGAGGAATGTCAAGCGTTCTATTAAACAACGTTGTTTCCATTAACCTGAACGATCGCTAGTAGACGTTGATATACAGGAGCCAGAATTCAGAATGAATTCTGGCTCCTGAATTCTATTCGCTCTAAATTGTACGTTAGCGTACTTTTATACTATTCTAATGAATTACTCGTGAAGTCGGTAAATTAGAACAGTAAGTCAGAAAAATTTTGTTCATAACCATATAACCAAAGAGAAGGGGTGAGTCTGTGGAAGACGTGTGAGTTTCAGTTCGAAATATTAGCATTGCAGTGAATCTTCATCCTAAACCCACAAGTCATCATGTTGATTTCAATAAAGCAAATGTGATCGATACTGCGTCAGTGGAAGTTTCAATGTAAAGCGAACTAGTTTATCCCATTCGCCAAAACTTACCAGAAAAACCCAAAGTTTGCATGAGCTGATTGGCGGGTGGACACACCTTTCTCTGCCGCTCAGAACACATCAATTAGGTTACTGACTTTAATTTTAAGCTCGGACTATTTTTACCAAAACTAAACAAGAAGAACCCTAACTGACATGAGCTGATTGGGGGTGGACACGCCTTTCCCCGCCGTTCAGAACACGCCAATTAGGTAAGTTAAAATATTGAAATCTGTCTATTTTAGCTAAAACTTAACAGAAGAACCCCAACTGACATGAGCTGATTGGCGGGTGGACACGCCTTTCCCCGCCGTTGT
>JALOOL010000249.1 GCA_025454425.1 Hydrococcus sp. Prado102
TTGGATCTCGGTTGAACTTTCGACTTTCGACTTTCGACTTTCGACTTCATTTAACGGGTCTGAGTCGAGTTAGTTTCAGCTTAAAATTCCCGCTTCCCGTTTCTCCAAAAGCGCGAACGCGAACAATATAGTTTCCTGGTTCGGTGATGCGTGCAAATAAAAGAGAATTGGTCGAACCATCCGGCCCATCATCATTTTCTGCTACTGTCGAACCATCTGCTGCTAAAAGCATAATAATGCTATCGAAATCATCCGAACTTAAATCGATCGCAACTTGATCTCCTTCCTCTAATTGCACGGCATAGTCGCGAGCAAATCCACCTTCACCTGTGGGAATATCTTTATCTGTAAGCGTATCGGCGATTTCGGAGTTGGAAGGCATTGGAATGGGGTTGTAAAGCTTTTCCTGCGCCCTAAGTGGTAATTCTTTCAGTCCTACAAGCAGTCCAACAGCCGAAAACAGAAAAGCGAAATACCAACGATTGACAGAAAAATTAGCCATACAACAGGATTTAGTTTATCAAATAATTAAACCTATCCATTTTGACATACTCGCCCATCAACCGCTATGCAGTGTAACACGGGATTCTTAAACTCACACTTAAGATTTCCTACTGTAACTGTAGGTTAGGTTAAACACGAGTGAAATCTAACTCAGTTAACTTTGATGTTGGGTTTCGTCCCTCAACCCAACCTACATCTAACTAGGATAATATCATTTTTTGAGTAGCTGCTCATAAACATCATCCTCTGTATTATCCCAAATAGTATCGAGCGAGACTTGGCTAGTTTGGAGCCAAAATTGAGTCTCATCATCTGGTAAAATTGTCACCAAAACTCTTGCTCCTTCAGTAAGTTCTTATGATTCCAGTAATTCTATTTTTCCTTGACGAACAGTAGCCCACAAAGTTTTTAACATAGTTACCTAATATTAATAGTTCCAATTCTAGTTTATGTTAATGCGATCGCTCGTTTTAGCAAAGGGTTAAACCTAATCGATCTATAAAACTAATTATCTTTGCGCTGCTCAAAAATTTCTTTAGTTGTTTTTATATTTTCTGGATCGTTTTCTTTAAGATCTATAAAAGCATAAAGATACTTCTCATTTCTAGTTTCTTTCCAAAGATGATATAGCTCTTTTGTACTCATTGATTTTAAATTTTCTTGATGGTTACTCATAATTAGTAATTCCCTTTGGTGTAACTGTTATACAAATAGGATCGTTTTCTGGAGGGCCATATAGTATAACTATTTTTTTTGTTCTTTGATCGAGTCTTACTACGTAGATTACTTTTTGATAGTATTCGGTAAGCTGGTAGCAGATCCTATAAACAGATCTTAACTGTTCTACTGGAATATTGTTTATATTGCTACTCATGCTTAGCTCGGTATTTTTTTTATTACGATAAAAGAAATAGTAGCGTAGTTGTTAGATCCAGTACATCAGAAGATGACTCAGCCATAATAATTTTTGCGATCGCTCGTTTTAGCACGAGGTTAAACTTAGTTGACTGACAAAACTCCTGAAATTGTTGATTTCTTGTAGGTTGGTGTTGAGGAACGAAACCCAACATTAATAAGCTTTTTAGCCAACAATTAAATTTTGAAGTGCGATCGCAATTTCTAAATCTGATTTATAAAATATCAAGCTTGTGTACGCTATTGTAGCAATTCTTTAAGAAATGATTATTCTTCAAGTTCAATCTGAGCAAGAATATTTTCCAGCCATGCAATAGGTATGTCATATCGAACAGAATTGTATATATAAACAAATGGAAGAACGATCAAACCTATAGCTCCCAAAGGATTAGCATTCCAGATTGGAACTGGTTTAGTTGTTGTAAGAGCTTCCTGAAAAGTAGTGTCGGGAAGACAACCAATAATAATTCCACCCCATAACAGATTGACAAGAAAGTTAATAGGTTTACCTTTTCGACGATAATAAAGAATGGCTCTATTAAATCTTTGTTTTGCTTCATTTTTCTTATTCTGAAGCTGCGTTTTTTCTAAATATTTTTGTAAATTTTTTTTCCATTGCTTATCCCATATTCTCTTAACTTTTGGAGTAAGAATTGTAATAATTATTGGTATCGCAAGAGAAAATATAATGTAGCTAGCTAAGAAGACAAGGCGAATCCAAGTTTCTTTAAAATAAATTACTATAAAATAACCAATAAAAAGAAATAAGTAAAAAAGAATAATAGAAACAAGAATATTAATATAAGGCTGAGTAAATAAAAAATATTCAAATCGCGATTTTATTCCTTTTTTTCGTTTCAGTCGGTTGTCAAGTTTTTTTATATATTCTTTGTTTGTTTCTTCCAGACATTTTCGCACTAGTTTACAAGTTCTCTCATGTGCATTTTTTGGCAAAAAAATTATTTGAATCTTTTTTGAAACTAAGTTTAACAACGATTTAAACATTATATCTATAAATTCATATTTTTTTATACTATTGCAATTTAACCAGATTATTAAAAATAGATTTTTTAACTTTCTCTAAGTTAGATTCTTGCTGTTTGTAATGATTGAAATTCCTCTGTTTCCATTCGGGCTAAATGAGCGGCAGCTTCGGCTAGTTGAAGAGAAAGATTCATTCGTCTGTGTTGGTCTTTTTCTTGCCACAGTTCGGCTGAAAGTAGCTTAACTCGATATCGATAAGCTTGCAGGGAATTTGGGTCGAGAATGTTAGTTGAAGTCATTTTTTTTCTATTTATTGCTGTACTAAAAGAGTTCTAATATTTAATAGCACCCGTTCGGGTTCTAAATAATTAAAGGAAATTTGGAGCAATTCGGTTTGTGTCATCAGCGTAACATCGAATTGAGCTAGTGGAGGTTCTACTAGCTCATGTCTAACTTTTGCTGTATATTGTCCGGCTTCAAGATTATCAAAAAAAGTATCAGCAAAGAGCAAGCTAACTGTTTGTTCTCCAATAACTTGTTCGCCAAGTTGAAGAATAGCCATAAAAGGAATCCCGCCAATAGAAGTTAGTGCATTCCCATTTTGATTTCTGGTAACGATAGAAATAACAGCCATTAACAATTACTGTAATTTTAAACAATTATTGGCTTTGAAGTTTTACCTCGTTATTGGGTAATCGGGTAAATTAAACGCGATATTTACCTTTATATAACGTTATTATAGGGTTATCCTAAATAAAAGGTGTAGAGACGCGAAATTTCGCGTCTCTACATAAATTGTTGTTCTACTATTAAATTACCCAGCGCGATCGCGAATTATTCAATCCCTTCGATTCGATCTTCAACCTCTTGATACAACTCTCTCAACCGGTCTAAATTATCTTCGCTGGTTTCCCAATAACCGCGACCGTTAACTTCGAGTAACGTACCGACCATTTTGCGGAAAGAATTAGGATTCATATTCATCAGACGCTTACACATTTCCTCATCTTGGATGAAGGTTGTATTAACATCTTCATAAACCCAATTATCTACCGCGTCAGCAGTTGCAGACCAACCCATCGTATTGACGAGACGCTTCGAGAGTTCCCTTACGCCTTCGTAACCGTGACTCAGCATACCTTCATACCATTTAGGATTGAGTAGCTTCGTCCGCGCATCCAAGCGAACGGTTTCGGATAGAGTACGGACTTGTGCGTTAGCAGTAGTTGTATCTGCGATGTATGCAGTGGGTTTTTTGCCATCGTCGCGCAATTTGGCAACGACTTTTGTTGGGTCGGAATCGAAGTAATGAGAAACGTCAGTCAGACTGATTTCGGATGAGTCGAGGTTTTGAAAAGTAACTTCCGCAGTTTTTAATGCTGCTTCAAATACCTTGCGATCGTCTTTCATTATGCCAGGATTGTCGGAGTCGAAGGCAAAAGATTTGCGATTGAGATACATATCCTGGAGTTCTTTTTCTTCTTCCCAACTGCTGTTTTCTACGGCGAGGTTGATGTTAGAAGAATAGGAACCGGAAGCATTAGAAAAGACGCGAGTCGCTGCTTGACGCAGGTTAATTCCCATTTCCTGCGCTTGTTGCAAGGCGTGTTTGCGGACGTAGTTCATCTCGGTTGGTTCGTTTGCTTCCGCCGCCAGTTTGACCGCTTGGTCGAGGAGGTTCATTTGGTTGATGAACAGGTCGCGGAAAACGCCAGAACAGTTGACTACTACGTCGATACGAGGACGACCCAATTCTTCGAGAGGAATTAACTCTAACTTATTCACTCGTCCTAGCGCATCGGGAACGGGTTTGACTCCAACCATCCACATAATCTGCGCCAAAGATTCCCCGTAGGTTTTGATATTATCGGTTCCCCAGAGGACGCAAGCGATAGTTTCGGGATATTTACCGCCATTATCAATTTTTTGTCGCGCTAAGAGGCGATCTACGACTATTTTCGCCGATTTAACCGCCGCCATCGTGGGGATGGATTGGGGGTCTAAGGCGTGGATATTCTTACCCGTAGGAAGTACGTCGGGGTTGCGGATGGGGTCGCCACCGGGGCCGGGAAGGACATATTCGCCTTCTAAAGCTTTTAGCAATGCACCGAGTTCGTTATCGGCGCAAACCTGTTCTAGGCAGAATTCAAGGTATTCAAACAGGGGTTTTAAGGCATCTGGGTCAACTTTTGCGTAACCCGATTGATGCAATGCCTCTATCCAAGGCGCTTTTTTGCCAATGTTGAAGAAGTTGAGTTTGGAAATCATCGAAACTCGTCCGTCTGCGTCTACTTGCGCTTTAACTAAAGCTGCGACGGCGGCGCGAGTTGCTAGGGTGATGTTTTGCAGCAGTTCAACGTCTTCTAAGATTCCTTTGTCGCTATTTTTGTAGATTTCGTCGATATTGCGTCCGATACTATTGGCGATGATGCGAGGTAAAGAAAGAATTTCTTCCTCTTCGCGATCGAGACTCGCTATATTAACTAAAGTTGCGATCGCCTCTTCTGCGCTAGGCGGTTTCCCGATGACGTGCAACCCACAAGGTAACAAGCGAGATTCGATTTCCATCAGCTTGCGATAGACCAAACCGACGACGTTATCTCGTTCCTCGGCAGTCATATCCGCAGCGTTTGTTTCTGGTAAAGCAATATCTTTATCCAGATTGCACAACCGCGCTTTATCTAAAATGGTATCAACAATCGATACGCCACGTCCCGTATCTTTAAGGGTTTGATAGGAACCAATTAACTCGCTAAGTTCCTTCAATCCTTTATACAACCCTGCATTCTCGGCAGGAGGCGTTAGATAGGAAATGGTTTCGGCATAGCTGCGACGCTTAGCAATAGTTGCCTCGGAAGGGTTGTTTGCTGCGTAGTAATAAAGGTTGGGAATGCTGCCGATGAGATTGTCGGGATAACATTCGCCAGACATCCCCATTTGTTTCCCTGGCATGAATTCTAAAGATCCATGAGTGCCAAAATGCAAAACGGCATCCGCTTTCCAAACTTGGTTTAAATAGGTATAGTAAGCGGCGAAACCGTGATGGGGACTAGCGGAACGAGAGAATAACAAGCGCATGGGGTCGCCTTCGTATCCAAAGGTCGGTTGTACGCCGATAAAAACGTTACCAAATTGCTTGCCGTAAATGAGTAGATTCTGTCCGTCGCTGTTGAGATGTCCTGGCGGCGGTCCCCAGTTTTCTTCCAAGCGTACCGAATACGGGGTCAGGCGTTCGTATTGTTCTACCGACATCCGATAGGCAATATTTAATTCTGGACTCTTATATTGCGCCTGCGCGTCGTGAATGACCGCTTCCATCAATGCTTGGGGCGAATCTGGCAAGTCTTGAAGGTCGTATCCGTTATTTTGCAATGCCTTCATGACCTCATAAATCGACCCGAAGACATCTAAATAAGCAGCAGTTCCAACATTCCCTTTATCGGGGGGAAAACTAAAGACAGTGATAGCAACTTTCTTGTCTAATTTCGGTTTTTTGCGTAGATTTGCCCATTTCATCGCTCGTTGCGCGATCGCCTCAATTCTATCTTGCAATGCGATCGCGCGTCCTGTATTACCATCCCTTCCCGATAATATAATCGGTTCGATCGCGCCGTCTAGTTCTGGAATCGCAATTTGCAAGGCAACTTGTATCGGGTGCAATCCCAGGTCGCTTTCTTCCCATTCCTGCGTAGTTTGGAAGACTAAGGGCAAGGCGCACATATAAGGGCGATTCAGGCGTTTGAGCGATTCAATTGCTTTGGGATGATCTTGTCTGGCGGGACCTCCAACCAGGGCAAATCCCGTTAAAGAGACTGCGGCATCGACGATAGGCATGGGTTCGCCCCCTTTGATGCTTTTATCGTAGAAGTAAGCATCGACGGGTTTCGAGAAATCCAATCCTCCTGCAAATGTAGGAATTACTCTTGCGCCCATTGATTCTAATTCCTGAATCATGGCAACGTAATGGGCATCATCTCCCGTTACTAGGTGAGTTCGTTGCAGGATTAAACCGATACAAGGTGCTAGGGGATCTTTGAGGTCGTCGGAAATATCGGTGCGGCTATTGTACCAATTGAAGTATTCTTTAACATCCTCAAACATCTTCATCGCTAAAGGATGCCAAATTCCCATGTCTGGATAAACTACGGGTTCGGAATACTTAAACTCTCCATCAGGGCGAGTGCCATTCGCCCCTACAAATACATATTTGTCTGCCAGCATCAGCAAGAAATTCTCCAGATTGTCTGAAGAACCGCCCAACCAATACTGGAAACTCAGCATAAAATTACGGGCATCTTGCGCTTTATCGATGGGAAGGTATTTGAGGACTTGGGGAAGAGTGCGCAAGAGTTTGAGCATGGCATCTTGGAAAGATGCGCCCGAATTTTCCTTACGCTTGCGCATGAATTGCGCGATCGCACTTTTCGATTGACCGAGTTGTGCCATCGAAAAGGTTCCCATTTTGTTGAGGCGCATTACCTGGGGCATCGAGGGAAAGACGACGATCGCATCTAGTTTATCTCGATGGGGCTGTACTGCCTCGACGACCTTATCTGCTAAATCTTCGATAAAAATTAGAGAGGCGATGAAAATGTTAGCTTCGGCTACGTCGCGCTTAAAATCGGCGTAATTCTCAGGATCGCGAAGTTCTTCAATTAAATAACCGCTGATTTCGATAGCTAAATTGGGATTTTTGCGATCGATTTCCCTAACGGCGGCAGATAAAGAACTTTGATACTGAGGCTCTAACACGACATAGACCACCTTAAGTAAGGAACGCCCGTTTAATTGTTCTGGAACGATATGGCGAATGGTGGACTTGACGTGAGTAAACATATATAGTGCTTCTCCTTCTGACGGCTTGGGGATTAAAAGCAGGGTCTAAATCTATTGCCTGCAATCGAGGGCTGCATATGTGTTTGTATCAGAAAACGCGATCTCAATGAGCGTTTACTCTCGCATTTGACACAATTTGATAAGAAGAATGCAACATCACGTTACATTTTTTGACATTATAGATGAGTAAATACTTTAGTCTATCTTTACTAAACTTAATATGATAAGATTCTCTTAACTATATCTTCGTTCGGCTAGATTCAAATCGTTAAAAATTTTTTATTGCGTCAAAAAATTCTGTGAAAAAATAAATGCGGCAAATTTCACAGTTCAATTAAATTATTATTAAAATTTACGTCTAATTTTCCAGTTATACTCTGGTCTGGCTTCGCGTCCCAAACTCTTTTGTAGAAACCCTTCAAAAATGCGATCGCGTCAATTGGATAACATCATTTAATCTCAATCCGAGGAAAATCGCGATCGTCACTAGATGCGTTGGAGAAAGCTAGAAATCTCCTCGAATCGTGAAAAAAGAGTTTTTTCAAAAATACTTGTTCTAACAATGTTGTTTGCTTTGCGCCAAAATATTTATTGCTATAGGGCCATAAAAAAACATTAAAAGAACGATTTTTGAGTTTTTCTTTATGTCTGTAAGTATCCTTTTCAGACAAACTCAACACGGCCTTAAGTCGATCTGCTAGTTTTTGACAGCTAGCAAAGCTTTTAGATACATAACATTGAACGTCAAGCTGATTGCAACCCGTCTGCGGTACTAACGCCGACTGGAATGGCTGAATGCTGCAAAAAATTGGTTGGCTGTATTGAACGCGGAGATTGCGGAAATCTGCCAGAGTGTAATTAGCAAAAAAATGGTCGTCTACTTGAATTCCATCGCCATGACGAGCTTCATAAATTAATTCTGACACTGACAGCGAGCGATACTGGGGGGACTGCACCCAAACTACAGGTTTTAACCCTTGCTGTCGCGCTTGCTGGGAGATTGCCTGTTGGACTTCATCTGGTACGTTGCGAAAATCCAAAAAAACTACTCTATAGTTTTGTGCGTGGATATCAGCCATAACCGAGCCTATCGTGTTCGTAGAGGCATGAAACCTAATCTGAGGTTGAGATAGCCAAACTCCATTTGGCGCTCCCATTACCGATTCGCTCCAAAGCATTCCCCACATCGCCGCACCAAAAAGTTTAACCGATAGATTTATCAAACGTTGGCGATTAGGACTGCCGTTTTTAAAAACTTTTATCGAATTAAAAATAGAAAGATGTTTAATTTTTGACATAGCTAGCAAAAGCAAACCGAACGGTAAAACCCCTATTATAATCGCTTAATTAACGTTTTTTCCAGGGCAAACGCTTAAATATAACACAGAAACGCGATCGCGAGCGAATATATCTATTCCAAAATTTATATCTAATCAAAATCGCGATCGCCCTTAACGATCTATTGATTGACGGGGGTGGTTTTGACCAATTCTTTTTTGGAACGGGTAGAGCTTTTGTGAGTTCCGATCTGGGTATAGATACAATCTCTTCTCTAGATATTGGCTCCGACAAAATCGTCCTATTAGCCAAAAATAAATATTTAAGAGCAAATGTGAATTTTGACTCGTGCGGGGGAATAATAAAACTGTCGATCGCGATCGATCTGAGAAATTGTAAAAAATAAATTAATATTTTTTGTCACAACCTTCCTTCAACCCTTCCAAAATCGTATTTTTCAGGAATTGGCTTTATGAGTACTCAGTTCAATAACTCGTCTAATGCTAATCAATCCAATGCCTCTGGCAAAGGCGATTTATTAAATAATTACACTCAAATCAGTTCGAGCAAGCAATTATCCGCACAATCGAGAACGAACATTAAACCTTCATCTCAACCTCAACCAAGGCAAACCCCCCCTACTGCCTCGACGAGCGCTAAAACTTCGATTTTTCAGTGGTTTAACAATCTGCCCATCGCTCGCAAACAATTGCTAGTTGCAGGAGCGTCATTTATCTCGATCGCAGGACTCGTCGGAATTAGCAGTCTCGTTACTGCCAACGGTTTGC
>JALOOL010000250.1 GCA_025454425.1 Hydrococcus sp. Prado102
GACTTCAGCAGATGAGTGCAAATGTTGTGGCTTCTTTAACCGGATGGTCATTTATTCTTGATGCTCTATCTGTAGCAAACATTTAGCTAATTGATATTATATCTAAACGATCTATAACAATCTATTTACTGAACTAAAAAGCCAATTTTTTCGTTTTGCTAAAATTCAGGGGGCGTTTCCAATAAATCCAAATATTTTAGCAAATCCACCCAAAACAGCTAGGATTAAACCTACAAAAATTCCCCGATTAACAAATTCAATACTGTCTAATCTCTTGTCTTGAATCTTGATTTTATCTTCGAGGCTAATAAGCTTTTCTTCGACTTTTACTTGTCCTACTTCTAAGCGGCTAAATCTTTCGTTAAACTGTTCGGCTAGTTTATCTATCTTTTCATCTAGCTTTTCTATCTTTCCGTCTAAGTGTTCTCCTTGTCTGTCTATCTTGGCATTTAACTGTTCGTACTGTCTATCTATTTTTGCTTCAATTCTTTCTAGAATTGTGGCTAAATCGGTTGTGATTTGTGGGTTAGTCATGTCAATCCAAGTTTCATTTCACTTATTTTCAAAATTCTTGCGCTAAGGAAAGAACTTAGCAACTTCTAATTTAATATTGGGGAAATTCACAAAGGCTATTTCTCCTTCTTTTATCTTGTCATGCGATTGATATTCACCATCAACCGGAGGTGATAGCCTTCTACAGTAAATTTTGGAGTAAAAATAGTCATATATTTAGTTAATCCAAAACAACTAACAACGCTTTATTGAGTTGGGTCATTGTCTTATCGCTAAGCATTCCGCGCAGCCGACTCAATCGTAGCTTAAATTAACGGCGCAAAAATATGAAGCGATCGCAAAGTAGAGCAACTACCGCTGTTGTTTTTTAACATTTATGAATTGCAACTTATTAAATTTACCCAATCGTGCAAACGATCTAAACCGAGACGATAGCTTAGGGGATGCGCAATCAATCGCGCCGTACTTTCAAAAAGAACGTCGATCTCGATTAAACCATTTTCTCGTAGAGTGCGCCCTGTAGAAACTAAATCGACGATTGCCTCTGACATTCCCGTAATCGGGCCTAATTCCACCGAACCATAGAGGGGAATAATTTCTACAGGTAAATCTAGTTTACGAAAATATTCCTTGGCACAGTGAACGAATTTTGAGGCAACTTTACCATTGGGAGGAAGTTGTTGCGATCGCCTGTAAGGACTCGCTTCTGGTACGGCGACAGACATCCTACAGTAACCAAATTTCAGATCGGCGATATTAGCGACTTCGGCACTCTTTTCTAACAAAACATCATAGCCGACAATACCCAACTGTGCTTGACCGTATTCTACATAAACGGGAACGTCTTGCGCTCTAACCAGTATCGCTTTAGCTGTATTCGTAGGATCTGTAATTTGCAGTTGGCGGTTACGAGAATCGAGAAAGGCACTAAAATCTAAGCCTACATTTTTAAACAGATTAATACTATCCGACAAGAGCGCCCCTTTGGGCAGTGCGATCGTAATCATTAGAAATCAAACCCTCTGAAGTTTAACTATACTGGTTTTGAAGCAATAATCCGAAAACAAATGACTGAACTTACTCTCGTCATTGGCAACAAAAACTATTCGTCCTGGTCGTTGCGTCCTTGGTTGGCAATGAAACAGGCCCAATTAGAATTTACAGAAATTCGTATCCCTTTGTATACTCCTAGCAGTCGCCAAGAAATCTTGCAATACTCGCGTGCTGGAAAAGTTCCCATCCTGCATCATGGAGAAGTGAAAGTGTGGGAATCTTTAGCAATTTGCGAGTATATTGCCGAAAATTTTGAGCCGAATTTGTGGCCAAAAGATAGTATACCTCGCGCGATCGCACGTTCTGTCAGTCATGAAATGCACGCTGGTTTCTCAGACTTGCGCCAAAATATGCCGATGAATTGTCGCGCCAGACTGCCAGGGAAAGGCATGACGACAAGCGTCCAACAAGATATCGATCGCATAACCGAAATTTGGCGAGATTGCCGTCAAAATTATGGGAAAGGGGGAGATTTCTTGTTTGGTGACTTTACGATTGCCGATGCGATGTATGCTCCCGTTGTCTTGCGTTTCGTAACTTATGGGGTACAATTAGACGGGATCGAGCAAGCTTATGTCGATGCAATTTTAAACATTCGGGCAATGCAATCTTGGTTAGAAGCTGCCTCGCAAGAGCAAGATGCGATCGCAAATTTTGAAATTCCACTCTAATGCTCTGCTATAGCTGTTATTTTGTAGATAAAGTTCCTCTACTCCCCCTTAAATTCTAAAAATTTTCTCGATCGGGAGTAGGTTCTGATGCTGGAGGATTGGTTTGGGGAGGCATAGTTGTTGGATCTGTAGGCATCTGTTCGCAAGCTTTTTTAGCTTCTTCATACCGCTTTTGAGACGCTGCGAGTTCTTCGGATAAATTAAAAGAACGAACGTCGTTGAGACTGCCAATGGTGCGAAGGTTTAATAACGATAAGTTAATTGTTGTTTCTGGTGCGAGTTGTACGGGAAGAGACGCTTCGTTGCAACCAAAACTAAATGTGGTTTCCATCAAAGATTTAATGGTCAATCCTTCTCCTGTAGAGGGTAGACGATAAGCGATAACATACGTCTCGCTGGCAACTTCTACAGTTTCTCCCTGCGTGTAATAGATGTAGTTATAAGGACTTCCGCCAATAATACCCGACCAGTTTTTCATAAAATCTCCCATTTCAAACTGACCGCTTACAGAAATTTGTCGCCAAGAACTATCTAAATCTTTGAGTTGTTTGGTTAAAGGAACTTGTTGACCGGAAACTAAACTAGAAAAATCAGATCCATAACTAGGCAAACTAGAGATAGACAACAATGCTGTTAGGGTCAAGAAAACTGCATTCTTTTTCATAAAAATTGCTGCGGTTATATTTATCGATCGCTTAGTTTACCGCGTTTTTATTCAATGATAAATACAAGACCCTGAAATCTTACGAATAGCTGCTTCTAGCTGTAAATGATTGCTATGCAAAATCAGGACTTGAAAATTCCCCGAAAAATTAAGTTCTGTTTCTAAGGACTCAATGAGTTCTTCATGACTTTTTTGCTCGAATCCCACCCCTTTAACAAATTGAAAAGCGATCGCGAAAAGATAAAAAGGTTTTTCAGGAAAATAACTACTTTTTTGACGAACGAGATAAGCTTTTTTGATTTCTGAATAACTAGATAATTGTTCGCTTAATTGTCGAACTTCTGCTTCGGGCAATTGATGGGAAAGCAATAAAGTTTCACCAGAGAGACGATAGCGTTCTTGTTGCGCTCGCTTCCACTTATAGTAGTGTTCTCTACTTTTGTTCTCATAAAATTGGGCGGTCTGAGTTTTGCCTTGACTTTTATAAAAATCGATTAACAAATCGCAGCTTGAAATGACTAATTCAGGATCGACCTCTATTGCTGTCTCTAGATATTTAATTCCTTTAGGTTCGTTTTTCTCGATAAAAATTTTTCCTAATTGATAGTTCGTTAAAGGATGGTGCGGATCTCGTTCGAGAACTTTTTTAAAAAGCGCGATCGCTTTTGAAGAATCTTCTAGATTCCAAGTCAAACAAGCACGTTTCCACGTCTGTTCGACAGTTAATTCTCGCTCTTTTGCTTGTTGGTTGAGTGCGTCGAGATTGCGTTTTTGTTGTTGGGAGCGAACGTATAATTTTTGCCAAAATCTAGTGACTTCAGACTTCCACTCGCGATCGAGACTATCGGCAAAACTCCACAGTAAATCTCCAAAAAAATATTTGGCGGCGGTTTGTTCTGGCGGTTGGGGCGGTCTAATATCGGTTAAATTGTAATCGATCGCCATTAAGCGATCTGTCAGACACGGGTGTGTATCTTCGTAATCGGTTTGATGGTTTAAAGCGCGATCGAGCCATTTAGCAGCTTCCTTGGGAGACAAACCAATCTCGATTTGTTGTAGGAGTTGCGTAATCGCATCATTAGGCGGTTCTGCTTGGTATTGTGCTTGTAGATAGAGATTGGGCCAAAAAGATTTGTGTAGGAAATAACCGTAAATTGCTAAGTTGATATCTGCATCGGCTTCATTTTGCAAACCTGCTAATTCTACGCCGCAGCGATCGGCTTCGTATTCGTTAGCTCGTGCTAGTACGAAAGTATAAGCTTGAAAATAAGGAGAATACCAGTTAAAAAACCATTGAAAAAGAAAAAAACTCTTTTGTTCTCTGTATTGGAACTGTTCGGCTAACTCAAACCAGATTTTGCGCAGGCGGTAAATCCAGTTAGAAAAGTGACTGTGATTGCCAGATAAATGTCCCAATTCGTGGGCGAGAACTGCCCGAAACTGTCCTGGAGACAGCGCTTGCATCAAAGGCAACCCCAAAAACAAATAATTTTGTTGCCAACCGAACAAGCCAAATCGAAATTTTTGCAGGACTCCGGCATTGAGTTCGTCGGTTAAGAGAATGCGATCGCATTTGGGAGCTTGAAGAATCGCCGTCAGTTGTTCTATCGTGGCAAAGAGTTCGGGAGCTTGAGCGCGATGCACGGGTAATCCTTTGGGGATTTTAATCGTTATCCAAAAGAGTCGCCCAATCCCCAAACTAAGCAAAATGGCTATGAAATTAAGTTCCCCAGTCAAATGCTCGGCACTGATGGCGATGAGGACAGTTCTTAGACTCCAAACGATCGCCAACAGCACTAAAAAGACAAAAATAATGTAGGCATAACCAAGAATAGCTAGCAACCCTACTCGAATTCGATAATCGGTTTGATGGTTACGAGAATATTTTTCGAGTTGCCGAACGAGAGTTTCAAATCTTTCTTGCTGTTCGATGGTCATAGCTATGGAGCGATTTTTCTTTCTAGCTGAAAGCGAGTTTTCAATTCAGCGAACAGTGACACTAGCGATTGGGGATTGGGAAATTGGGAAATTGGGAAGATCGCTAATCATTGATGATAGCCGATCTCCGTTTATCTATGGGGAAATAAAAAAATAAATTATCAAAATGAATCTTAAAAAGCTATACATTACAAGCTTTTTAGATATTGTAATAGCAAAATTAAATAGGGGGATTCGTATGTCCTTCGTTCGACAAGACAGACAAGGAGCGTCCTTTGGAGGACTTTTGGAGTGTGGGGAGTGTGGGGAAAGGGGAAAAGGGAAGGGGAGACTTTTGAAGACAAGGAAGAATTTTTACTTTCGACTTTCGACTTTCGACTTTCGACTTCCATTACTGGTCACTGATAACTGTTAAGGGCGATCCCCAAAGTGTTATAATTGCCGAGGTAACATTTTGTAACGTTAATTAATGTCAAAAGACGTTATCCAAAAAACAAACTGCCAGCTATTTTCGAGAAAATATTTGCAAGGATTAGTTTTTAGGGAGGATTTTTCATTGTTGTTGCATTAACCTCGTCCTAATCCAGACAGAATTTAGAGCAGGCTTAATTTCTATATTTAATTAGCGCCCTCGTCTCGCACAAGTCGCGATCGCGAGCTTCTCTCAATCTGTCTTCACACAGAATTTCTAGAAAACATATAGTGTAGTTATGAGTTCTCCTCCTCAAAAACGAGCCATCATCACGGGTGCAAGTAGCGGTATTGGCAAAGCAACCGCTTTAGCGTTTGCCAAAGCTGGAATAGATGTAGCGTTAGTGAGTCGCTCTCAAGAAAAACTAGAAGCAGTCGCTAGTGCTGCGGCAGAAGTAGGAGTTAAGGCTAAGGCTTACCCGTTAGATTTGGCGAAAATTGAGGATGTACAATCCAAAATAGCAGCGATCGCTGCTGATGGCGGAATCGATATTCTCGTTAATAGTGCAGGGATGGGTTATACCAATTCCCTTAGCGAAACTTCCCTAACTGACTGGCAGCAAGTCATCAACCTCAATCTTTCGAGCGTTTTTCAGTGCATTCTGGGAGTTTTGCCCCAAATGCGCGATCGCGCATCTGGCTCGATCGTCAACGTAGTCTCGATCGCCGCACAAAGTCCCTTTCCTGGATGGGGGGTTTATAGTGCGAGCAAAGCTGGCTTAATCGCTTTTTCTAAGGTTTTAGCAGCCGAAGAAAGAGCCAACGGTATTCGCATAGTTAATATTAGTCCCGGAGCAGTTAACACTCCGCTTTGGGATACCCAAACGGTCAAAGCCGATTTCGATCGCGCGGCTATGTTAGCCGCAGATACAGTAGCTCAAGCAATTCTCTGTGCAACTCAACTTCCAACCGAAGCAGTCATAGAAGATATGACGATTATGCCCAGTGCTGGAGCGCTTTAAACCAACAGAAAGCTTGGAGCGAGTAATTAGGAGGATTGCATTCTCCTAATCCAAGCCGTGCTGAAAACTCAATTTTCTCAAACTAGGTCAACCTTATTATCTTTGCTCGATTATGACAACATTATCTTCTAATGGGTTCAATCTTTCTAATTCATCTAGCATGACAAATCGTTCCAATTCGCTCAATCCCAACCTAGTAGACCGCCTCGCTAGCAGACCCGATCGCAATACCCATGACGGTCAGGAAGCCCAAATTCGCACGGCTTCGGAAGAAAGCAAAGACAAAATGATGGAAGCAGTACGGACGATGTTAGAGTCGGTTGGCGAAGATCCAGAGCGAGAAGGACTGCTCAAAACGCCCAAACGAGTTGCAGAAGCCATGCTCTTTCTGACGCAAGGTTACAATCAATCGCTCGAAACACTGGTTAATGATGCCATCTTTGATGAAGGACACAACGAGATGGTTTTGGTTCGAGATATCGATTTCTTCAGTCTGTGCGAACATCATATGTTGCCTTTTATGGGTAGAGCGCACGTTGCCTATATCCCCAATCAAAAAGTTGTAGGATTGAGCAAACTAGCCCGCATTGTAGAAATGTACTCTCGTCGTCTCCAGGTACAAGAGCGTCTCACTCGTCAAATTGCCGAAGCGATTCAAAGTATTTTAGATCCCCAAGGCGTTGCTGTTGTTATGGAAGGTACTCATATGTGCATGGCAATGCGAGGAGTGCAAAAACCCGGCTCCTGGACGGTGACGAGTGCTATGGTAGGCGTATTTCAAGACGATCAGAAAACTCGCGAAGAATTTTTGAACTTAATTCGCCATAAACCCAATTTTTTTTAGTCAATAGGTAAGTAGCCAACGACGATCGCAATTATAGAAGAATAACTTTTGCGATCGCCGTTGGCGCTGCGCTTTGCGCAATCGCTAATTGCCACTTGCTAATGCTTGAAATAAACGCGCAACTTTGTCTAAATCTTTGTCTCCAGGCGATCGCTCCACCCCGCTAGAAAGATCGATTCCACTGGGGCTTAATTTTTGCAGAGCCTCTAAGATATTATCAGGCGTGAGTCCTCCTGCTAGCAACCAAGGACAAACGGGACAAAATTGTAATAAAGTTTCCCAATCGAGAGTTTTACCCGTCCCACCAAAGGCATGAGGATGATAAGCATCGAATAAAAAGGTATCCACGCAATCAACATAAGCATTCGTTGCTAACAAAGACTCAGAACTTCTGATTCTAAAAGCTTTGACAATTTCAGTTTGGGGGTTCATTTGGCGAAGTCGTCGGCAATATTCTGGCGATTCGTCGCCGTGTAACTGTACGCCTGTTAATCTCGTTCGCGCAACTATTTGGCTAATTTCCTCTTGGGAGCTATTGACAAATACGCCAATGCAATCTGTGTTATCGGGAAGTTGTTCGATAATTGTTTGAATGCGATCGGGCGTGACATAGCGAGGAGTCTGCGACACGCAAATAAATCCTAGCGCAGTTGCCCCTAAATCCGCGATCGCTCGACCTTGTTCTGGTTTGGTAATTCCACAAATTTTAATGCGCATAAAGACTAAAGACTTGGGCGCACGCTACGCACCTCTACAATAACCAATGACTAATCTAACAGCTATGTTAAGTATTCAAACAAAATGAGTTTTAGCGCGGGGAGATTTTTATAATGCCTTTTGTTTGTAAAAGATTATTGAGAGCGGAGTTTGCAATGTTTACAATTCTAAATTTAATATCAATGGCTAAATCAACTGTCCCTCAAACTGTCGATTGGAATTTATCAGTCGCAGCAGTAATGATCTTCTGCAATTTATTTGCGATCGTTATCGGCTATTTTGCTATCCAAAAGACGGGCGCAGGGCCAGATTTACCCATTCCTCAGTTGGCTTCTCGTAAAAGCTTTGGGCTTCCCGAACTTTTGGCTACTATGAGCTTGGGTCATATTTTAGGTGCGGGAATGATTTTAGGACTCTCTAATGCAGGCATCCTTTAACTGTTACCAGTGACCAGTAGGGGCGCATGGCGTGCGCCCTCAAAGTTATCAGCCGGAGTTCAAAGTTCGTACAGACGCGAAATTACCCTACGGGAACCCTTTCAGGGAACACGTCTGTACAAAGTTCAAAAATTTAGGAGTTTAGAAGGAAAGTAGCAAGTATTCTTCCTTATCTCACACTTCCGACTTCCGACTTCCGAATGAGCGACTTTCGACTTTTCTTGTCTTCCTTTCCCTATTCCCCAATCCCCGATCGCTATTTTAAGTTTGAGCAAATAAACTTGAAAAATAAGAATAATTTGTCAATTGTCCCTATATAAAGGTTAAAATTTTTGACAATCTGGGTACTATAAAGATCTATCCGTTGGTACGTTATTTTGGCGAGAAGCAAACTGTGCATCTATTATAAAAAAATAACAATTATATTTTTTATGATAGATAAGCCAGAGAGGCGATCGCGCTACCAACTCATTTCATTAACCTAGTTGAGTTGGCTTGCCAGCTTATGTTCGACAATGTTTACCAAAATAAAACGTCGGTGATAACTCTGACACTTCTACAACCTGGAAAAAATGTTCCCTTACAAAATTGGACTTTTGATACCGAATCGGTCATTCGGATCGGTCGTTCGATGGATAACGATGTAGTGCTTTATAGTGCTGTTGTGTCTCGTCGCCATATCGAAATTAGACGCGATGGCAGGAAATGGGAAGTAGTAAGTTTAGGCGCTAATGGAACTTATGTAGATGGAAAACCAATTACTACAGTCTCGGCGGTAGATGGAATGATTATTCGCCTTGCGAGTTCTGGCCCGCAAATTCAGATTCGGTTGAGTTCGGATGAGATAGAATCAAAACTCAACGCTAATGGCGATCGCCAGGTGGTAGAAAAAAAAGTAGTCCCCACAGAAATCAAAAAAACTTCAAAAGAAACAAAAAAACGGTGAGCGAGAGTTAGCCAGTCCGTTTTAACGGCTGGTCGTCGAGCGAACAAAGGGGATTTATCCCCGTCCATCCCTTACTTGTTTT
>JALOOL010000251.1 GCA_025454425.1 Hydrococcus sp. Prado102
TCATATTTATGTCGATTCTCACAACCCCGAAGCAAAGCTATTTTTACATTACGGCGACTTAACCGATGGAACGACCCTGCGCCGTATCCTCGAAGACGTTAAACCTGTCGAAATTTATAACTTAGGCGCTCAATCGCACGTTCGCGTCAGCTTCGATTCTCCAGAATATACCGCAGATGCGGTCGGAATGGGCGCGCTGCGCTTGCTAGAAGCCATCAGAGATTACCAGCAGCGCACGGGAATCGAAGTTCGCTTTTATCAAGCGGGTTCGTCGGAAATGTATGGCAAAGTACAAGAAATTCCCCAAAAAGAAACGACCCCTTTCTATCCCCGCAGTCCCTATGCTTGCGCTAAAGTATACGCTCACTGGCAAACCATCAATTATCGAGAATCTTTTGGACTATTTGCTTGCAACGGCATTTTGTTTAACCACGAATCTCCTCGTCGCGGCGAGACATTTGTCACCCGTAAAATTACCAGAGCGATCGCTCGCATTGTAGCAGGAACTCAGAAAAAACTTTATTTAGGCAATCTGGATTCTAAGCGCGACTGGGGCTATGCTAAAGACTACGTAAGAGCGATGTGGCTGATGCTCCAACAAGCCGAGCCAGATGATTATGTCGTGGCTACCGGAGAAACCTACTCAATTAAGCAATTTTTAGATATTGCATTTGAATATATCAATCTCAAATGGCAAGATTACGTTGCATTCGACGAGCGCTATTTGCGTCCTGCCGAAGTCGATATACTGATTGGAGATCCTGCCAAAGCCAAAGCTAAACTGGGATGGGAACCTTCTGTAACTTTTGAAGAACTAGTTAAATTAATGGTTGATGCCGATCTTGCTGCATTAGGAATTGAATCTCCTAATGGTCAAAACGGCAAATCCTTGCTCGATAATGCTTATATCCGTCAAAATGTGGGCGCGATGGTGGACTAAATCAGTTATCAGTAATCAGTTATCAGTAATCAGTAAAAGATTCTGTCATTATTTGTTACTGATAACTGACTAGGATTTAAGGATAAATAACTATGTTAGATTTAAGCAACAAACGTATTGTCGTGACAGGCGGCGCTGGCTTTTTAGGCAAACAAGTTGTCGAACAATTGTATGCAGCGGGCGCTAAGCCAGAAAAGATTACAATTACCCGTTCTCGCGATTGCGATCTGCGAGTTTTGGAAAATTGTCAAAGGGCAGTAGATCAACAAGATATCATCATTCACTTGGCGGCTCACGTAGGCGGAATCGGACTCAATCGAGAAAAACCTGCCGAGCTTTTCTACGATAACTTAATGATGGGCACTCAACTGATTCATGCAGCCTATCAAGCGGGCGTAGAAAAGTTTGTCTGTGTCGGTACGATTTGTGCCTATCCCAAGTTTACGCCCGTCCCATTCAAAGAAGACGACCTCTGGGAAGGCTATCCAGAAGAAACGAACGCGCCCTATGGTATTGCTAAAAAAGCTTTGTTAGTACAATTGCAGTCCTACAGGCTGCAATATGGGTTCAATGGTATTTATCTACTTCCCGTTAATTTGTACGGCCCTGAAGACAATTTCGACCCTCGTAGTTCTCACGTCATTCCTGCTTTGATTCAAAAAGTCCACGACGCTCAGAAAAGAGGAGATAAACAGTTGCCCGTCTGGGGAGATGGCTCTCCTACCCGCGAGTTTCTTTATTCTACCGATGCGGCGAGAGGAATTGTCATGGCAACCCAAAAATATGACGGCGACCAACCTGTCAATTTGGGAACTAATTATGAAATATCTATTCGCGATTTAGTGGAATTGATTTGCGAATTGATGGAATTTGATGGAGAAATTGTTTGGGAGACAGATAAGCCCAACGGTCAACCGCGTCGCTGTTTAGATACGAATAGAGCCAGAGAAGCGTTTAATTTCACTGCTCAAGTAGAATTTAAGCAAGGATTGAAGAATACTATCGACTGGTATCGACAACACGCCGCTTAAGTGGGGACTGGGATATCAGTGACTAGTGACTGGGATACTGGGAGGTGAAAAGACAAGGAAGACAAGGAAGACTTGGGGGACAAGAAAGAAAAATATATGAAAGTTTTCCCTTTCCCTTTGCCCTTTCCCCTAAAAAATCCCCATTCACCAATCCCCATTCACCAGTCACCATTTCCCAATTACCTTTGAGTTTCGATAGTTTGTGTCAATTTATCGATCGCGCCCGTGAGTCTTTCTTGCGATTGTACAATGGGATCGGGTGCTGGAGGTTCTTCGGCAGCTATGACTTCTTCCTCTCGCTTGAATTTAGCGAGGGCGCGAATTACCAAAAATAAGACAAAGGCAATAACGATAAAATTTAGTACCGCAGCCAGAAATGACCCATATTTGATGCCATTGAATGATAACTGTGCTAAATCGTCAACTCTTGCTGCTTGCAAAGCTGGGTTGAGAATTGCTGGCGTAACTAAATCTTCGATAAGCGATGTGACTATTTTTCCAAAAGCAGCACCAATAATAACGGCAACCGCCAAATCGACAATATTACCTTTAAGGGCAAATTCCTGAAAGTCCCTCATAAATCCAGTTGCTCTTCTTCTTCTTGCCATAGTATTGTTTTTTAATTCAGTGTTTTAAAAGATTAAAGTATAAGATAAACAAATCTTGGCAAATTCATCAACTAGATCGTTTAAATATTTAAAAATTTAATCGATAGCAAAAAAAATTGCTATCCTCTCTTCAAGAATTGCTGTGGTGTTTTACGGGGAATTGCGATCGCGAGCGTGCGTTAATTTAACAGTATTAAATCGACTCAGAAAACGGAGAGGGAGGGATTCGAACCCTCGGTACGGACTTTCGAACCGTACAACAGATTAGCAATCTGCCGCTTTCGACCACTCAGCCACCTCTCCAATGGTCACAGATTTACAATATACCAGATTTTGTTTGCGATCGCTCATGGGATCAAAAAATTTTGTGATGATATGTTACGGTTTTTTACCAACCCCCGTGTATAATAAAGTCAAAACCATGCTCATCAACGTTTATCTGTCAAGGAGGTAAATCTAAAGATCTCGATAATTTTTTAAGCGATTCATATTTTGCATGCCAAGAGGAGGATGCTAAAACAAGCGGATTCTGGACTTCTCAATAAGCCAGAACTCCTATTAGAAGGGAAGGAAATTAAACTCAAGGCAATTCATTGCCCCAGACTTGTCCTAACCCTTGTCCCATTTGAGGTTTTAATTAAGAATGAATAAAAAACAATTCAAGTCCATAGCACTCATTTCCGTTCACGGCGACCCCGCTGTAGAAATTGGCTCTGAAGAAGCGGGTGGACAAAACGTTTACGTGCGCCACGTAGGGGAAGAACTGGCACGACAGGGATGGAGAGTAGATATGTTTACTCGTGCAAGTGGCGCAGAACAACCAAAAATCGTAGAACACGCTCCTAATTGTCGTACCATTCGTTTAACAGCCGGGCCAGAAGAATTTGTACCGCGCGATGAAATATTTGGCTATCGCCATCAGTTTGTAGAAGCACTGCTGAAATTTGCAGAAAAAGAAGATATTAATTACTCTCTCATACACACCAATTACTGGATTTCTGGCTGGGTAGGATTAGAATTAAAACGCAGATTATCTCTACCGATCGTTCATACATATCATTCTTTGGGTGCAGTCAAATATAAGTCAGTCTCTACCATTCCCATGATTGCCAGCACCCGCTTAAAGGTAGAAAAAGATTGTCTAGAAAATGACGATCGCATTGTTGCTACCAGTCCTCAAGAACAAGAACATATGCGATCGCTCGTTTCAACAAAAGGCAAAATTTCCATTGTTCCCTGCGGAACGGATATCGAGCATTATGGCGCGATCTCTCGTGAAACGGCAAGAAGAACTTTAGGAATTGCCTGCGATGCTAAAGTCGTCTTATATGTCGGGCGTTTTGACAAACGCAAGGGGATAGAAACCCTCGTGCGTGCCGTTAATGCCTCGCAGTGGCGCGACGATCCCAATCTAGTCTTACTGATTGGCGGCGGTTCTCGTCCCGGTCAAAGCGACGGAATAGAACGAGAACGAATCGAAGAGATCGTTGACGAACTCGGATTAACCGAAAAAACTCGCTTCCCCGGACGCATTGGCGAAGAACAATTACCGTTTTATTATGCGGCGGCGGATGTATGCGTCGTTCCCAGTCATTACGAACCCTTTGGTTTAGTTGCGATCGAAGCGATGGCAAGCGGTACGCCTGTAGTTGCTAGCGATGTCGGTGGGTTGCAATTTACCGTCGTCCCCGAAGAAACGGGACTACTCGCACCGCCGAAAGATGTTGAATCTTTTGCTAGGGCGATCGATAGAATTTTAAGCGATCCTCAATGGCGCGATCGCTTGGGAGAAAATGCTAGAAGGCGCGTTGAAGAAAAGTTTAGCTGGGGTGGCGTAGCTTCCCAACTCGGTATTATTTATACTCAATTGATTGAAAAATCCGTTGTTTCTCTAGGTTCGGTCAGTGCCTAAATAAACCTTCTTGGATCGACTAAATAACTCCCAGTTACTCCTTGCTATTTTTTAATTAGCAAGGAGTTTTTTTGCTGTTTTTTGAAAATTTCGGGGTTATAGTGCGTAAGCTCGATGCCATTCGGCGTTTCCAGGCTTACGTTCATGTCCTATCCTACATTCACCAGAGCTTATTCTCTCAAAAATGTTGGTAATGACAAGCGCCATAAGTAGGCGGTCATAATTAAACGTAAGCATGGTGGGCAATTAACAGTTATCAGTTATCAGTAACCAGTGACCAGTAATGGAAGGCTTCCTGGCTTGATGAAATCTTCATTTTGAACGAAAAAACTTTGTAAAGACCTCTCCGAATCGCGGATCTACATTGAACTTTAATCACTCTTTACTGATAACTGGTCACTGATAACTGTTAATTGCCCACCCTACACGAGTTTTAACTTTATTTATGCTCAGGTACTTATACCATTTTGGATTTTGGATGAAAGGATTTTGGATTCGGAAACCCTTTTTAAATCTGGATTCTGGAAATCGATCTGTCGCATCCTTTTTTCAAATTGGTATTAGGGTTGGGGCTGAGGGGCGAAATTCTTCGCCCCTTTCTTTGAAATGCACCGTTGCCTACAATCGCTAATAACCCTTAAAATCGCCAGTTGACTTGTACGCCGATGATATCGACATCGCTGCCGATTTCGCCTCGCAAGCGATCGCCCGTAACATTTACCTGGTCGATGCTTCCATCAGCGACAAATAAATGAGCGTAACCGACATCGAAACTCAAAGATTCAGTAGGACGATAGCTAAGTCCTAATGCTAGCCAAAAGCGATCGCTATCGGGAATGCGAGGAGTCCGAAAGTCGTCTCTGACGGGACTTTGGTCGTAAGCCACCCCCGCACGTAGCGTCAGATTTTCATTGGGGATATAATTAACTCCCAAACCTATACGCATGGTATCTTCCCAGTTTTCTGGTTGCACGGAGTCGGGTTGTACGGGATTATCGTATCGAATGCGCAATTCTTCAAAGCGACTCCAATTCGTCCAAGTGACATCGCCCAGTACGGCAACTTTGGGAGTTACTTTCTGATAAAATCCCAACGAAAGAGAATCTGGGGTTTTAAGCGTAGCTTTGGCATCGGTATCGGTAAACAGTCCGCTTCTTGTAAGTAATGCTGCGCTTTGGGGAGTCGTGAAATCAGCTTCGCCTTCGAGAGTGTGTTCGAGTCCAGAACGATATGCTAAACCGATGCGCGTATCTGGAGAGGGTGCGTAAAGCAAGCCAATGTTATAGCCAACACTCCAATCAGTTCCTTTGACTTCCAAAAAACCGTCAGCACTTTGGGGTTGAGAAGGTAAGCCAGCAGCTAATGCGATCGCGCCAAAATCTATAGCATTAGTGAGTTTAGCATCTGCATATTGAATGTTAAGTCCCGCTCCGATAGAAAGTTCGTCTGTCACTTTAGCAGCAACCGTCGGGTTAATATTAATCGTTGTCAACTCAGAAGTTACGCCTTGATAGCGCCCTACCCAATCCTCTTCGTATTCAGTCGCTAAGCCAAAAGGAACGTTGACACCAATTCCCAGTTTGATTCGTTCTGAGACACTCCAGGCTGCATAAAAATTGGGGACGAAGCTATCTTCTCCTGCATCTCCTCCATTACCCCCCGTGAGAGAAACGCCAGTCACTGCTGTCGATCCTTGGTTAGAAAATCGAACCGTAGGAGAGATAAGATAAGCGCCTCCCATAATCGAGTTATCTGGCAAAAAGGTCAATCCCGCTGGATTAAAATAAATGGTGCTAGCATCTTCTGAGACAGCAACGCTACCAGCAAAAGCATTTCCCAATCCCGTCACGCTTTGTTCGATTAAGCCAAAGCCAGAACCAAAGGCAGGTTGAGCCATTGCGATCGCGCTTGTTGCAGCCAGTAAATATTTAAATTGCCAATTCAATAAATTTTTCAAAATCGTCATTAAACTCGTCAAGATGTAATAGACTGCTTATGCCTAAAAGCTTGTAGCAGTCAGTCACTAATTAAATCAATAAACGAGCAAAATGCGATCGCGCTTGCTATTTTTTCTTAAAATAAATTAATTTCGCACGGTTAAAATTGAATTCAATCGGTTTTTATAACCGATCGCCGAGCGTTGATATTAAGCTAGACGGGCGCTTTCGCTTAAAATACGCTCCAATATTTTCGGATTTTTTAAAACTTCTCCCGTTCCTTTGACAACGCATCTGAGCGGATCTTCGGCGATGTGGGTAACGATTCCGGTTTCATGGCTAATTAAAGTATCTAAGCCTTTTAATAAGGCTCCTCCTCCAGCTAGCATAATACCGCGATCGATAATATCGGCTGCTAATTCGGGCGGTGTCCGCTCTAAGGTACGCTTGACAGCATCGATAATCGCTGATAATGGCTCTGCCATGCTTTCTCGAATTTCTCCACCTTTAATCGTAACGGTTCGAGGCAATCCAGACATCAAATGCAAACCTCGAACTTCCAAAAAAGGATCTTCGTCTTGCATGGGATAAGCAGAACCTAGTTTAATCTTGATATCTTCTGCGGTTCGTTCGCCAATCACTAAATTGTGAACTTTCTTCATGTATTGGATAATAGAATCGGTTAGTTCGTCGCCTGCTACCCGTACCGATTCGCTCAAGACTCTTCCTTGTAAGCTTAAGATAGCGACTTCTGTCGTCCCGCCACCGATATCGATAATCATGGTTCCCGTTGCTTCAGTTACGGGAAGTCCCGCGCCTAGCGCCGCTGCAATCGGTTCGTCGATTAATCCTACTTCTTTTGCTCCCGCGCGAGTTGCTGCTTCTATAACGGCTCTACGCTCTACTCCTGTTATACCACTTGGAATCCCAATTACCATGCGAGGATTGCCTAAAGGGTTTCCTTCATGGGCGCGACGAATAAATTCTGATAGCATGATTTCGGCGCTATAAAAGTCCGCAATTACTCCGTCGCGCAGAGGTCGCAATGCGATAACATTACCTGGAGTACGCCCTAACATTTTTTTGGCTTCTTCGCCAACCGCCAAGGGGTTTTTATCTTGGTCGATCGCAACGACGGAAGGTTCTTCTAATACAATACCTTTACCCGACACATAGACTAATGTATTCGCCGTCCCCAGGTCTATGCCCATATCTCGCGACAGAGAAAAACGCTTAAAAAGATTCACAGACTTCCTCGCCCCAGTTAATTTATAATGCTGCTGTAACTCGCTCGATCGCAATCGTCGAAGTGGATTTTAGTATGTTTTTCCTCATAAGTCTAGTGTAATTAAACAATTTGTTCCCGAAAATTTTACATTTTTAGGCTAAGTATCGATGTTTGTGGAGTCGAGCGATAATTCTACTCTTAAACGATAGATATTTCGCGCGATTACCCTTTAGGGTAGCGGCAAAGCCGATCGCGTTTTATAATTAAGGTATATTTGTACTATTTAGTTAGTAAGAATTAGGACTTAAACTGATGAGTTTGAATATCGTACACTTAGTAGGTCGCGCAGGCAGAAATCCAGAAACTAAACTTGTTGAGTCGGCGGGAGGCTCATCCTATGCTTTGTCTACTATCACCTTAGCAGTGAGACGAGCAACGAGTAAGTCGGACGAACCCGATTGGTTTAATCTCAAGTGTTGGGGTAAAACAGCAGAAACAATGGAAAATTATGTTCGCAAAGGCAGTTTAATCGGCGTTCAAGGGACTTTAACGATTGAAACTTGGACGGATAGAGATACGGGAGCAGAGCGATCGACTCCCGTTATTAAAGTTGATAGACTGGATTTACTAGGTTCTAAGCGAGATAACGAAACTGAGATGTAATTTAGGTTAATTTAGCATCTGAGCAGCATTTAAAGCCGCACCAAGCAATCCGACTTTTGGATTGAGAACGATATAGATGGGAATTTGGTCGAGTACGGAACTAACTCGACCTTTAGTTTTTAAAGCTTTTAAGAATTCTCCTCGTTGCATGAGAGGTAAAATCTTGGTAGCAATGCCGCCAGCTACATATAGTCCTCCATAAGGTAACAATTTTAAAGCCAAATTTCCTGCTTCGTTTCCATAGGCTTCGACAAATAATCTCATGGTTTGTTGGCATAAGTAGTCAGATTGCGCAAGTGCAGCTTTAGAAATTTCTGCGGCTAAATCGACGGTTTTTTCTTCTTTTCCGAGTTCTTGCAGCCAAGTTTTATAAATTTGAGCCAATTCCGGGGAGGATCGCGAGTTATCTTTATCCCAGAGAAATTGATAAATAGAGACTATTCCCTGTCCCGATACTATCCGTTCGACAGAAACTCGTTCTAGGTTATTTTTTTCGCGAATGTAATTAAGCAGTTGAAATTCCAAGGTAGAACGCGGTGCAAAATCTACGTGACCTCCTTCGCTACCGTAGACGCGATATTTCCCATCGGATGATGGCGTTAAAAATCCTTCGCCCAATCCCGTTCCTGCGCCTAAAATAGCAATGGGAGCATTGCGATCGCGCTTACCTTCTTGTAACACGTAGGTATCTTGTTCTGATAATCCCAATACGCCATAGCCAATGGCAGCAAAATCGTTAATTAAGCTAACTTGGGAGATAGAGAGTTCTTTTTGGAGGCGATCGCTTTCTAACGACCAGCTTAAGTTAGTGAGTTTTACGCTATTGTTAGCAACTGGCCCTGCAATTCCAAAACAAGCTTTCTCAACTGTTGATTTTTCTCCCAATTGTTCGGTTGCTGCTTCGAGAAACCGACATACGATAGGTACTAAATCGG
>JALOOL010000026.1 GCA_025454425.1 Hydrococcus sp. Prado102
GAGTATAAAAGTAACATCGAGGGGACGATCGCGAAAGTCTGTCGCATCAAAATTATCTTTGTATAATCCTGCATAAAAATCTTGCTGTCTTTGATAGTCGCTTCCTGGATGGTCGGGAATGACAACGGCAAATCCATGAGAAGCTAAATGTAGTGCCAAATCGTCAAAGCGATCGCGTCCCGCACCGATACCATTGGAAATAACAATAATAGGAGTTTGCGTCTGAGTCGATTCGGGTCGGTAGAGATCGATCGTTATGTTGCGAGCGCGTTTAGAATCGTAGAGGGCGATCGTTTGCATCGAAGTCTTAAAATTACCTACTTTTGTTATATCTGGGGCAGAATCGACAGGCAATTGAGACTTAGTTTGTACTACCGCCATGCGATCGAGTTGCGCGACTAAGGTCTTAGTTTTGTCTACCATGGTAGACATTTCCCCAACGAACTCCATAATATTATCGACATTAAGCTGCATATCGGTGGGAAATTTGCGCATGAGTTCGATCGCATTGATACTTTTCGATGCCATGACCGCTTGGATTAACGATCCCCGCAATCCATAAAAACCGTTCTGATTTTTAGGAATATTAATAAATTCGCCGACATCTTTTAGTAATTTTTCTCCCACAGAACTTTGAGCAAATCGATAAATCGTTCTCGGATTTACCTCAAAACGCGATTGTAAGAACTTGCGAAACTGTGCTTGTTGTGGGGGATTCAAACGATTGAGATAAAACGCTAATTCTGGGTTGACTTTACCCTCTTTAGCAAATGTTTCTAGCGAATCGACTGCAACCGAGAAATTTAAAGGGCCGAAATAAAAAAGAATGCGATCGGCTCCAATAGCGGGTAAGGTGGTTAAAAAGATAGCAAAAATCGCCAGTAATAGAAAGCGTAATCTTTTCATCTACAGTTAGTTTTTATAATGACAAAATTAAAATTTAGCGATCGCGATTTTTCTCTTTCATCAACCAATACAAAAACCGTCTCATTCGTCCCCCAAATAAAAGCGAATACCGCCTTAAATGAGTCATAGGATTCAAATAACGATTAATCAAAGCAATCATATCGCTTTGCTCTTGCAAGCACCATTCTCCTACGACATCCAAACTTCCTTCTAGAAACTTTGTCTTACAAACCTTCCGTTGCACCTTTCCGCTAGAAGTCTTGGGTAGGCTACCTGTTTTTAGTAACGCGATCGCATATACATCGATAAAATGATCTTGAAAAACGTGCCAGCGAATCGCTTCTACCACTTCCTCGACTACTAAACTCTGTCGATAGGCGCGATCGATTTCATTAACAATAACCAGTTTATCTTCTCCTGCAACTTCGACTGCAAATGCTGCACCTGCACCACTTCGTAAAGCGTGATGACACTTTTCTACTGTCTCCTCAATATATTGGGGATAATGATTGAATCCCCACAAAACCATAAGATCGGTACAGCGACCAGTAATGAAGAGTTCGCCATCGCGCACGAATCCTAAATCGCCCGTTCTTAAAAACGGCCCTTCTCCAGTATCTTTAAGGTAAGCATTAAACGTGCGATCGCTTTCTTCGTTTAACTGCCAGTATCCTTTACCTACGCCACCGCCAGAAACCCAAATCTCGCCGATTTGGTTGGGTACACATCGAGTTAAAGTATCGCGATCGACGATCGCCACTTTAGTATCTAACCAAGTCCGACCGCAACCAATAATTGTTTTAACACCCTCTTGTGCTTCAGATGCAAAAACGACGCGATTCTTCTCCAAAGCTGCTTTTTCGAGATATTTAACGACTGGCGGTTTTGTATAATCTCCTCCCGTAACGAATAAAGTTGCTTCCGCCATCCCATAGCAAGGATAAAAAGCTTCAGGGCGAAACCCACAAGGCGCAAACTTAGCTTCAAATTGGTTTATCGTTTCGATACGTATCGGTTCGGCTCCACAAAAAGCCACCTTCCAACTACTCAAATCGAGATTGGCAATTTGTTCGGGAGTGGCGCGACGCGATAGCAAATCATAAGCAAAATTAGGCGCGCCGCTTGTCGTTACTTGGTAGCGAGAAATGGCTTCTAACCACCGTATCGGCTTTTGCACGTAAGAAATGGGCGACATGAGAACGCACGAAGCGCCTAAATAGACGGCTTGAATGACATTGCCAATCAAACCCATATCGTGAAATAATGGCAACCAGCCTACCCCAAGCGATCGCTCGCTATGTCCGAATGCTAGTCTGAGGGTTTCTTGATTGTGGAGGATACAATCGTGAGTTATCATTACGCCTTTAGGAACGCCCGTAGAACCGGAAGTATATTGTAAGAAGGCTAAACTATCGCGATCGCATTGCACCCCCGTCCAATCGCCAGCAAGTGTAAGAGAAATATCGTCCGTCGCTAACCAATACAGCTTGTTAAAGATTGGATCTGATTCAGAAGTAATGAGTTGACTTTTGAGCTTTCCTAGAAAGGATTTACTCGTTAAGACGATTTGAGATTGACACGAAACGAGACGAGATTGCAGATCTCGCAAAGCGAAGCGATTTTGTGGCGGATAGCTGGGAACTGCAATAACCCCTGCATATAAGCAGCCAAAGAAAGCGGCAATAAATTCTAAAGCGCCATCAAAAGGATAAACTAAGATAGCGCGATCGCCCCTTTGGATGTTGAGGGATTGAAGTTGAGTCGCGATCGCTTTTGCTTGTCGATCTAATACTTGATAAGGAAGGTCAACCGATTGGGTTTCTCCGTCTTTGAGAAAGGTAAAAGCCGTTTTTTGGGGAAGTTTTTGAGCGCGATCGCACAGTAATTCTACTAAATTTGAGTAGTTAACGGTCTTGGTTGACATTCCTATCGCCAGTGTAGATTCGTTGGTTCACTAATATAGCAGAAGCCTTCGCTTTTAGTTATTCTAAAATTAACGGGTAAAAAAGAAGCTCGGTTTTTTCCCTTTCTTTTTCCGATCCAAAGCAATAAGTCTTTGCTAAGCTTTCTAAGCGCGATCGCGATCGAATAAAGATTAAGCTTAGAGATCGATTCCGATAAACATCCTTTCGATGCTTGCACTGCCGCGCACTTCCACGAAATGGACGAACAGCGCCGACTTCTGATAACTGGTAATATGTCACTGCTCGCTGATATATGCGCTCCTATGCAAAAATAGTAAGGTTATTTATCGAACTGTTCGATTTGGCGTTTGAGCCGAATATTTAAGAGAGAGAGAATAAAAAATGAAAGTTGGCGATCGCGTTCGGGTTATTAAATCTGTTGTAGTCTATCATCATCCAAAAAGCAAAAACCAACCCTTCGACCTCAAAGGCATGGAAGGAGAGATTCAGGAAATCGTAACTAACTGGCACGGAAGACCCGTAAGCGCTAACCTTCCGGTTTTAGTCAAATTTGAAAAACCTTTTAAAGCACATTTTCGAGAAGACGAAGTAGAAGTTATTTGACTGTTTAATTGTAAATTTTGAAGTCTGAATTAGTTTGTTCGCAACGCGATCGAGCTTTTAGCTTCTACAATTGGAAAAACGTTTGAGCATTCATCCGTATATTGAACGATGAAAAAGCGAACCAACCAATCAAAAAAAGGAGTGAAGGCAAAGACAACACTCCTTTATTGCTTTCTATCGCTTGCTATTTTTCTAGGGATAATTTTCGGTTGGATAATCCCTGCCCTAACCCAACAATCGGTTACGGTTACGGTTTTAATGCACGCCCCCGAAGCGTTAGAATGGAGTCCCGTCGTTAAAGAATTTCATCAAAAATTCCCGAATATCCGCATAGAAATCGTTGACGGGCCTAACGATGCCAACCAAAGAGAAGACCTCTACACCTCATCATTTCTCTTGGGCAATTCTCCTTACGACCTCGTGTTCATGGATGTGACTTGGACGCCCAAATTTGCTGCTGCTGGATGGTTGCTGGACGTATCAGATAGGATTTCTCCACAAGCGTTATCTGCCTTTCTCGATGGCGATGTCAATGGCGGACGCTATCAAGGCAAACTCTATCGAATTCCCCTGCGTTCCGATGCAGGGATGCTTTATTATCGCAAAGATTTATTAGAACAAGCAGGATACGAACCGCCCCAAACCTTTGAACAATTAATCCAAATCTCTCAATCCCTGCAACAGAAAAAATTAGCTCAATGGGGCTATCTCTGGCAAGGCAAACAATACGAGGGATTATCGGCGATGTTTGTCGAAATTCTCAAAGGTTATGGTGCATTTTGGGTCGATCCGGCTACTCTAGAAGTAGGACTCGATCGCCCTGAAGCCATACAAGCAGTTAGATTTTTACGCAGTACCATCGAAAAAGGAATTTCTCCCCCAGGCGTGGCGACCTATACAGAAGAAGAAACGCGCCTCTTGTTTCAAAACGGTCAAGCGGTTTTCTTGCGCAATTGGCCTTACGTTTTTAGCCTCGCCCAAACTTCGGAAATTCGCGGTCAATATGCCATTCAACCGATGGTTCATGCAAGCGGATTCGATAGCGGTGCTTGTTTGGGAGGATGGGGACTCGGTATTGCTAAAACTAGTCGGCATCCCGACGAAGCTTGGAAAGTTATCGAATTTTTGACGAGTGAAGAAATGCAGCGTAAATTCATTTTAGCGACGGGTAAAGTGCCCAGTCTCAAATCGCTTTTTAATGACCCTGCAATTGTCGCCAAATATCCTCACTATCCGCAATTGCTAGAAGTTATTGAAAAGGCTACCTTGCGTCCTCCCATCGCTCAATACGCGCAAGCTTCTGATATTCTACAGCGCTATCTCAGTGCAGCTATAACTAACAGTATGAGTCCAGAAAAAGCGATGAACGCAGCCGCCGATGAAACTCGCAGGTTATTGAGAAAATAGGTAGTAGTTTAGTCAATTTTTAATTGATGGGGAAAAGGGAGAATCAGTAATCAGTTATCACTAATCAGTGATTGGGAAAAGGGAAAAGGGGAAATTGTAGGTTGGGTTGAGGAACGTTGGCGCTAGCCTGCCGTCAGGCATAAACCAACATTATTAATAAGTTTTATTGAAGTTTGCGATCGCTTTATCAAAAATACAACTCGATAAATTTTTAAATAATTGTGCTACTCAATCGAATAGTTAAATAAGGAGCGAGGAGTTGATAAATGAATAAAGAACAAAAGACAGGCTGGTTGATGACAATTCCCGCCTTACTAATCCTAGCATTAGTTTTTATCTATCCTATCGGACGCGCTCTTTGGTTAAGTTTATTTACTCAAAATTTAGGAACTCAGTTACAACCTATTTTTTCAGGATTTGCTAATTACAGTCGCATGATAGGAGATGGGCGTTTCTGGCAAAGTATTGGCAATACAACGGTTTTTACAGTTATTAGCGTCACTCTGGAACTAATTTTAGGAATGGCGATCGCTTTAGTTTTAAATCAATCATTTCGAGGACGAGGAATAGTCAGAACGATCGCGATTATTCCTTGGGCATTACCGACAGCAATTATGGGGTTAGCTTGGGCTTGGATTTTTAACGATCGCTATGGTTTAGTTAACGATATTTTAATACGGATAGGATTTATTAATACTGGCATTAATTGGTTGGGCGAACCCAATTTAGCCATGATGTCTTTAATCGTTGCTGATGTTTGGAAAACAACACCTTTTATTAGCGTTATTTTATTGGCTGGATTGCAATCAATTTCTGGGGATTTATATGAAGCCCACTCCATAGATGGTGCAAAACCTTGGCAAAGTTTTTTTCAAATTACATTGCCTTTAATTGCCCCTCAAATTCTGCTTGCAATGTTGTTTCGATTTGCTCAAGCTTTTGGAATCTTTGATTTAGTTCAAGTCATGACGGGTGGCGGTCCTGGAGGTTCGACAGAAACAGTTTCTATTTATATTTATTCAACCGTGATGCGCTATCTAGATTTTGGTTACGGTTCTGCTTTAGTAGTCGTCACATTTTCAGTATTAATAGCAGCCGTAGCAATTACATTTTTATTATTAAGAAAAACCAGAACAGTCAACTCTTGATTTATCTTACATCTTCTCTCAAAAAAATCTACTTTTCTCCTCCGTATCTCTGCATCTCTATGGTAAAAAAAAGATAATAAAGATAATCTATGTTAGAAAGATAGCGATCGCACTCAATCAAACATACAATTACGGTAAAAAGATTAGTTGGTTGAGCGATCGCAAAACCAAACAAAGCTTACAGATGTTGGTTTATGCCTGACGGCAGGCTAGCGCCAACGTTTCCTCAACCCAACCTACAAGTTAATTTATTTATCAACCATGAAAATAATAAAAAACAAAACAATTTTTGAGACAAAAAAAATAATTCTTTGGTTAGGGATCTTCTTCACTGTTCTTTTTTGTTTAAGTCCGATTCTATGGCAACTTTTAACCTCGATTAAACCCAATCAAGATATCTCAGCTATTCCAACAGTTTATTTCCCAACAAGAATCACCTTTGACCATTATCAAAATCTGTGGAACGATAACAACTTTTTTCTCAATGTATTTAACCTGATTCGGATTGACAATTTTCCTTTAATTGTTGCTTATTTATTTAACAGTGCTTTAGTTGCTGTCGTTTCAACTGTTTTGTGTTTGGCATTAGGTTCGCCTGCGGCTTATGCCTTAGCTAGATTGAAGCTTCCTGGCGAAAATCTTATCCTAGCAGGAGTTTTAATTGTCACGCTATTCCCTTATGTTTTGCTGTTTTTAGGATTGTTGGAGATTATTAGCGCGATTGGATTGGGAAATAACTATTTAGCTTTGATTATTCCTTACACTGCTATTAATTTACCGCTGACTATTTTAGTGATGCGCAGTTTCTTTCAGCAATTGCCAAAAGATTTAGAAGATGCCGCCAAAGTAGATGGTTATAAAACCATTCCCATGTTGTTGAATATCTTACTGCCAATGACAGTTCCAGCTTTGGTAACTACAGGAATTCTGACCTTTATTTTTGCTTGGAATGAATATATTTTTGCTCTCACTTTTATTACTCGCGAAAGCATGAAAACAATCCCCGTAGCAACTGCTCAATTAGGCAGTACAACTTTATATGAAATTCCTTATGGTGGGATTGCTGCTGCAACCGTTTTAGGAACGCTTCCTTTAGTGATACTCGTTTTACTTTTCCAACGTCGTATCGTTCAGGGATTGACGGCGGGTGCAGTAAAAGGATAATTGAGAAATTAAGAATTATGAGTTATGAATTATGAAAATTGCATAAATAAGTATTCTCGCTCAAAAATTCGGAAAAATATCGATTTAGTAGTTCGAGTACAAAATTCATAATTCTGCATTCATAATTCATAATTTAAGATAGCTCCTCATCACAACTTTAAGAATGTCTAAAACTGCGCTGCGATCGCAACATCCGATACAACGACTCTTCAAATACGGACGCAAATATCGTTTATTAATCTGGCAAGCGGTAATTTGTTCGATTTTAAATAAATTATTCGATCTAGCGCCGCCTGCCATTATTGGGATTGCAGTAGATGTCGTTATCAATGGAAAAAACTCAATCCTAGCTCGATTTGGCGTTACCGATGTTTTCGGACAAATAATCGTTTTAACCCTGCTAAATTTTATTATTTGGTGTTTAGAATCGCTATTTGAATATGCTTACGAACGCCTCTGGAGAAACCTTGCTCAAAACATCCAACACGATCTCCGTTTAGATGCTTACACTCATTTACAAGACTTAGAATTAGCTTATTTTGAGGAACGCAGTACGGGAGGATTGCTATCGATTCTCAACGATGATATCAATCAACTCGAACGCTTTTTAGATGTCGGAGCAAATGAAGTTTTACAAGTTATTACCAGTTCTTTAATTATTATTGGGACTTTCTTTTATTTAACTCCCCAGGTTGCATGGTTGGCTATGTTGCCGATTCCTTTTATTTTATGGGGATCGATCGCGTTTCAAAAATTACTTGCGCCTCGTTACGCCGATGTCCGCGAAAAAGTCAGTTTGCTCAACAGTCGTCTGGCGAATAATTTAAGCGGAATTACCACCATTAAAAGCTTTACCACAGAAGAATATGAAATCGATCGCCTGCGGACTGAAAGCGAAGCGTATCGTCAAAGTAATAATAAAGCGATCGCGCTAAGTGCTGCTTTTGTTCCTTTAATTCGCTTCACGATTCTCTTTGGATTTACCGCTTTGCTATTATACGGCGCTAAGGAAGTTATCGACGGTCGTTTAGCCGTTGGGGCTTATAGTACGCTATTATTTCTCGTACAGCGCTTGCTATGGCCGTTGACTCGTTTGGGACAAACGTTGGATTTGTATCAGCGTGCAATGGCTTCTACCAACCGCGTAATGAATCTTTTAGATACTCCCATCGCCATTCATTCAGGAAATATCGCCCTCCCTCTCTCTTCGGTTGCAGGAGAGATTAAATTAGATGAGATAACCTTTGCTTATCCAGGAAGAGGTGCAGTCCTCAGCGACTTTTCCTTGCATATTCCCGTTGGTAAAACCACGGCGATTGTTGGTTCGACAGGTTCGGGAAAAAGTACGCTCGTCAAGCTGCTTTTACGATTGTACGAAATCGATCGCGGTAGAATTACTTTAGATGGAATCGATATTCGGGACTTGCGCTTACAAGATTTACGAGGCGCGATTGGTTTAGTCAGTCAGGATGTCTTTCTTTTTCATGGTTCGGTGAGGGAAAATATTGCATATGGCAATCCCCACGTTTCTCTCGAAGACGCGATCGAAGCCGCTAAAATCGCCGAAGCGCACGACTTTATCGTACAATTGCCCCAAGGATACGATACTATCGTCGGGGAAAGAGGACAAAAGCTATCCGGCGGACAAAGACAAAGACTCGCGATCGCGCGGGCAATTTTAAAGAATCCCCCCATTTTAATCTTAGACGAAGCCACCTCAGCCGTCGATAACGAAACCGAAGCCGCCATTCAAAAATCCCTCGAAAAGATTACCCAAAATCGAACGACCATTGCGATCGCGCATCGTCTTTCTACCATTCGCAACGCCGATTGTATTTACGTCATGGAATACGGCAAATTAGTCGAATGGGGAACCCACGAAGAACTATTGACAAAACAAAATATTTATGCATCTTTTTGGCGCGTACAAATGGGAACGAAAGTGTAGGAGTTTCAATACTAGTTCGTATAATGATTCAGCAGGAGTGTTGTAATTGCCTATGGCTTATTTTGAGGAAAGGAAGAAACAATCTTGACTGAGGAAATGACCGCGATTGGAACGGGTTCTCGAAGTGAGTTGCGTCAGTTGGTTTGCAGCCAACTGCAACTTTTACTGGAACAAGAAAACCTAGAAGGGGCAAAATCTCTGTTAATTCCAGTACAACCTGTCGATATTGCCGAAGCGATCGAAGGATTGCCAGAATCGATGCAGGCGATCGCGTTTCGCTTGCTGGCAAAAGACGAGGCGATCGCGGTTTACGAACATCTCGATTCAGCCGTACAACAAGCTCTCCTGCAAAAATTTAAGCATCAAGAAGTCCTCGATATCGTCGATAAAATGTCTCCCGACGACCGAGCTAAGCTGTTTGACGAACTTCCCGCTAAGATTGTTCGTCGTCTGCTTTCACAATTAAGTCTGGGGGAACGCCAAGCGACTGCTTTGCTGTTGGGGTATGAAGAAGATACAGCAGGACGCATCATGACCCCAGAATACATCTCTCTCAAAGCAAACCTAACGATAACCGAAACTTTAGAGAGAATTCGCGCTTTAGCTAGAACTTCCGAGATTATTTACTATCTCTACGTCACTGATGCCTCTCGCCATCTAACAGGAATTGTTTCGCTGCGAGATTTAGTGATATCTTCCGCCGAAAAAACCCTCGGCGAAATTATGACGCGCGATGTTGTCTGCGTCCATACCGATACCGATCGCGAAGAAGTTGCGAGAACCATTCAACGCTACGATCTGTTAGCATTGCCCGTTGTCGATCGCGAACAGCGCTTAGTCGGAGTGGTCACAGTAGATGACGTAATCGATATTTTAGAGCAGGAAGCCACTGAAGATATCTATGCTTTGGGTGGCTTGCAATCGAATGGAGAAAACTATTTTCAAACCAATCTAATTACAGTAGCTCGCAAGCGAGTTGTTTGGTTGTTTGTTTTGTTAATTACAAATACGGTAACGGGTACGATCATCAAATCACAAGAAGCCCTCTTAGAACAAATGGCAGTCCTAGCAGCTTTTATTCCCTTACTGGTAGGTACGGGCGGCAATGTGGGCGCTCAATCTTCAACAGTCGTGATTCGCGGCTTAAATACCGAAGAAATTCGGGATTTAGGAGCCGGACAAGTGATTTTTCGCGAGGCACTCGCTGGCGGACTCTTGGGGCTAATTTTAGGCGTAGTTGCTATGCTATGGGCATATTGGTTGCAGGGAAGATGGGCGGTTTCGGTGGCAGTTGGTTTGAGTCTGGTGGCGATCGCAACTCTTGCCTCTATTGCAGGTTCGGCCCTGCCGTTTTTGTTTCGATCGCTTAAATTAGATCCGGCTTTGATGTCTGCACCATTTATTACAACCGCCGTCGATGTTCTGGGGGTATTGATTTATTTTAATATTGCCAGAATGATTTTAGGGATTTAATCTTATTTGCGAATTATGCTGTTAACACGACTTCACTGGTTAGAAATTGCCGAATATCTGGCAGTTATTCTGACCTTTTTCAGTTTGTTAGTCGCGATCGCTTCAAACCTAATATTATTTCCAATTATTTGTCTTTTTATTGCTCTAGTTCTCAACCTTATCAACCGCCTGCGCTTTCAACAGTTGAGCCGAAAACGCCTTTTAGGAGCAGTAAAACAACTTCAGGGTCAATTTTCTCAAGATCTCCAAGCTTTAGCCTCCGATCGCGAAAAAATCGCCGCGCCACCACCTCCACCCCCATCAATCCCAGCCGATAATTTAGCCGCTTTTCAAGAAAATATTGTTAGTTTAGAGCGATCGCTCAACAGTGTCGTTCGTTACCTCAACGAGCGTAACTTGCCAGAAAGAGTCGAACAGCTAGAAAAATTTTACGCTCAACTCGAACGAGAAATTAGCTATCTTTCTCAAGAATCGACCGAAACACCAGAAATTACCTTTCCTCAAACAGAATTACCGCCTCCCATCCCAGATATTGCCCCTATACCAGCCTCGCACTGGCATTGCCTAGATACCCTAAACGCTCACGCAGAAGCGGTCGCGTCGCTCGCTATCAGTGCTGACAATCGTTTTCTTGCTAGCGCTAGTTGGGATCGCCACCTAAAATTATGGGAGATAGCTACGGGAAATCTCATCAATCCAGCAGTCGGTCATTCTCAAGGAATACTCGCCGTTATATTTCTCGATGCCAAAGACTCGGACTCTTATGAGTTAGCGACAGGTAGTTTCGATCGCGCTATTAAACTCTGGTCGTTTGCGTCCGACCGAGAAGACAAATTTAATCTTCGCTTACAAAAAACTTTAAACGCCCATACTGGCTCGATTCACGCCCTCGCTTTTGCTGCGGAACGTCAAATTTTAATTAGCGGTAGTTACGACCAAACGCTCAAAGAATGGAATCGCAAAACCGGGGAAATTCTTAACAGTTTTCACGATAATTCTGGCGCAATTTATGCTTTAGCTATTAGCGAGTTAAATCGAGTAGTTGCCAGTGCGGGTAGCGATGGTCGTATAACCTTGTGGCAACTAGAAACTGGAGAAAAACTAGGCACTTTGTCGGGTAATATTTCTACAGTAGAAACGTTAGCTATTAGTCCAGATGGACGAACGTTAGCCGCTGGATGTATCGACGGAACGATTAAACTATGGGAATTAGAACCGAGTAAAGTCATTTCACAAAAACCGATTCGCATCCTCAATGCTCATATCGGACAAGTAAAATCCCTGGTTTTTAGTTCCGACGAACAAACGTTAATTAGTGGCGGTGCAGATGGCGCGATCGCGATTTGGCATCCCAGTAGCGTTGAGGCTGTAGAATTGCTTTCTATCGTCGATGAAGGAGATTCTCGCGCTTCGGTTTGTTCGGTGGCGATCGCGCCTAACGGTCAATTTTTAGCAGCGGGGAGCGCAAGCGGTAAAATTAAACTTTGGCAGCGAAATTAATTAAGGAATAAATTGATTTGCAGTTGTATTTAGTAGTTAGCTGCCTAAAAACCGTCTCTTATTTTGTCGATGAGTGAAGAAATTTGGCAGCAAGCAAAAATTCTTTTTTGGAGTCAGATTCTGCTAGAAAGCTATGAGAAACTTCTCAAAAAGCCTTTAATCGAGAGAAAAGGCAATGTAAGCGAACAAGCAAAAGCTCTTTTTTTTGCTCCCTTCGTTGTTGTTTCTCACGGAATCGAACCCGATCCCATTCTCAATTATGGCAACCAAATGGCTTTAAATTTGTGGGAAATGAGTTGGGAAGACTTGACTAAAACTCCTTCGCGACTGACCGCAGAACCCGTTAATCGTCAAGAAAGAGAACAAATGCTTGCCATAGCAAGAAAACAAGGATTTATAGATAATTATCGGGGGATTCGTATTTCTAAGACACACAAACGCTTCTTAATCGAAGAGGCGATCGTCTGGAATTTAACGAGCGATCGCGGAGAACCCTGCGGACAAGCAGCTACGTTTTCTCATTGGTTATTTTTAGGTTAAAAAAATTCTGAGAATTTTAGTTTCTAAACGCTTAAAGATTCTGTAAAGTTGACACTAACTGCTAGATTTTTGTCAGTGTTATAACTATGATAATAAAAAATTAAGAAATGCTAAGCAGCAATTGCGCCTTCTGAATGCAACAAACACAACAGCCGCGTGACAAGGGAGATAAAGCCTTGAAATCCGAGTCAGAAAACAACACAGATCTTCTACCCGTACTCGTTTACGTTCCCGAAAGCCGTCTGAGAAGTCCCGCTCAATTGTTCAAAGAAATGTGGTATGACCTGCTAGCATCGCGGGATTTGGCATATCAATTATTTCGTCGAGATCTTAGCGCTCAGTATCGCCAGTCAGTTTTAGGAATTTTTTGGGTATTTATTCCGCCGCTCACCACCGCCATAGGCTTAACGCTGCTTCAAAATGCCAGGATTATTAATTTAGGAAAAACTGATATTCCTTATCCCTTATATGTCATGTTTAGCATGACCTTATGGCAAATATTTACCGATAGTATAAGCAAATCGATGGGGGCAGTTCAAGCCGCTAAAGGGATGCTCTCCAAAATTCGAGTTCCTCCAGAAGCATTTGTTTTAGCTAAATTAGGTCAGCTATTTTTTACCTTTAGCATTCAATTAATCCTTGTTGTTTGTCTGTTTATTTATTTTCGGGTTCCCGTCACTTGGAGTTTAATTTTAGCGCCAGTCGCATTGATTCATCTAGTTATGTTTGGTTCGGGTATAGGCTTACTTATCGGGCCAATAGCAGCTTTGTATGGCGATGTTAATAGAGCGATGGGTTTTATCCTTCGTATTTGGCTATTTATTACTCCAGTCGTTTATGCACTTCCCGAACAAGGTATTTGGGCAACGTTAGTTAAACTCAATCCCGTTACTTCTCTTTTAGTTACTGTACGAGAATTAGCCACAACAGGAACCCTTACTTATCCGGTCGGATGGTTAATTGCAAGCGCGATCGCCATGGTAGGGTTTGCACTAGGATGGACTTTCTTTCGTTTGGCAATGCCTTTTATCGTTGAAAGAGCAGCGATGTCTTAGGTTGTTGGCGAGCTTAAATAGTAAGGAGAACAGTAAAAAAATATGGACGACGTATTGATTAGAGCCGAGCATATCTCAAAAAAATTCTGTCGCGATTTAAAGCAATCTTTGTGGTATGGCCTGCAAGATATTAGCTCAGAAGTGGTAGGTCGCAAATACGATCGCGATCTGCGACCTAATGAATTTTGGTCGGTCAATGATGTTTCTTTTGAGGTAAAGCGAGGCGAATGTCTCGGACTAATCGGGCCTAATGGAGCCGGAAAAAGTACCTTATTAAAAATGCTCAATGGATTGCTTAAACCGGATAAAGGCAGAATTGAGATGCGGGGACGGGTTGGGGCGTTAATCGAGCTTTCTGCTGGGTTCAATCAGATTTTGACCGGACGCGAAAATATTTATTCGAGAGGAACAATTTTAGGTTTTTCTAAAGCCGAGATCGATGAAAAAATTAACAGTATTATTGATTTTTCGGAATTAAAAGAATTTATCGATACTCCAGTTATTAACTATAGCTCTGGAATGAGAGTTCGATTGGGATTTGCGATCGCTGCCCAAATGGAACCCGATGTATTATTACTCGATGAAGTATTAGCAGTTGGCGACATTGGATTTCGAGCCAAATGTTTCAATACCATCTATGAAAAAATGCAAAAAGCAGCCGTTATTTTGGTGTCTCACAACATGCCACAAATCTCTAGGGTTTGCTCGGATATTGTTGTAATGGAACTCGGTCAATGCGTTTTTCAAGGAAAAGATGTATCTAAGGGAATTGACCGCTTTTATTCTCATTTTACAGGTGAAAACAGCCTGGTGATGGGAGGAGATAAAGCTGTTATCCATCAAATAGAACTTGAAAGTAATGGCAAGAAAAATGTTGAGGAAATTGAATATCTAGACGATCTCTCAGTGAACTTAGAGATGACTATAGCTCCTGAGATTAAACGTCCTAGTGTAGACATTACATTTATCAACCAAGAACTACAAGCCGTTGCGATGTGTAACTCTATGTTTAATGGAGTAACCATTCAAAATACTGGCGAAAAAATGAGCATTACAGTTGATGTCGGAAAAGTGAATTTTAATCCAGGCATTTATTCCTTATCAATTAGCATTTATGCAGAAAACGATATGGCTTCAAATGTCTCTTTTGGGGAAATACTGTGCAAACACCATAACTGTAATACCTTTCGAGTAAAAGGCAATTTTTTTGGTTGGGCACCCGTTCAAATTGTAGGAGATTGGGAAACTCCCTCATAAGCAAATTTTTATAGCTAGTAATAGTTAAGTAAAAACGCCAAAAACTACGCAATTGTAGCTGTTAAAGAATAACTAACGAGTACCAGAGAGATAACTGTAACGCTCGCGCTCTGGCTCGAAGAAAAATGCAACTAGATAAGTAACACAATTGTAATGAGAATTCTGATCGAACAAAGTCAATACGGCTGTTTTAATATGGGCGATCTTGCCATGCTGCAAGTCGCCGTATCAAGATTGAAAAAGTTTTGGCCGGATGCTGCGATCGAAGTTTTTGTGTTAAAAAATTTTGAGGAATCGTTTAAAGAATTTTGCCCGCAGGCGTTTCCTTTGACACCAGCGGGTCAGGATGTTTGGTTTGCCACGCCTTTATCGGAGCGTCTCTACGAACTAATTCCAAAGTCTGCCAAACAACAGCTACAAGAATTAGAGTGGCAACTTCGCTGTCGTTTACCCAATGTAGCAAGCTCGCTCGTGCAACGTCAGCTAAAAAAGCGAAAGCGACTGAGGCAGTACCAAGAGCTTAATACATTTCTAAGCGCGATCGCGAGTGCAGACCTAGTGGTTGCATCGGGAGGAGGGTACATAACTGATACCTTTGAAGCTAAAGCTATTAGAGTTTTAGGAATTTTAGGAATTGCAACCAGCCTTGGAAAGCCTACCGTCATGGTCGGACAAGGGATAGGGCCGCTAGAGAATCCCAAGTTACGCCAAAAAGCTAAAATCGTTTTGCCCAAGGTAGACTTAATCGCATTGCGAGAGCAACGAGCCGGACTACAAGTGCTAGATAGACTCGGCGTTTCGCGCCATAAAGTCATGACGACGGGCGACGATACCATTGAATTTGTCTGGGAGCGTCGCAGCACGGAGTTAGGAAAGGGAATCGGGGTCAACCTACGGATTGCCGATTATTCGCCAATTGGGACAAACATAATCGAGAAAGTGCGCTCGGCTCTACAAGAAGTTGCCTCTCAAAAAAACGCTCCTTTGATTCCAATCCCGATAGAATTTTTGGCAGTTAACTCCGATGTTAAAACCATCAAGCAATTGCTCCCTGAAGATAGCGGTCGCGTTGACGATTGGGAAAATTTGGCAACACCGACCAAAATTATTAAGCAAATAGGGCGCTGTCGCGTCGTGGTTGCAGGAAGTTATCATGCAGGTGTTTTTGCTTTAGCACAAGGAATTTCTGTTGTGGGTTTAGCGAACTCTCAATACTATAAAGATAAGTTTTTAGGATTGGCAGATCGATTTGGCGTTGGCTGCGAAGTGGTTTTTTTGGATGACGATTGCTTAAAGGAAAAATTGCTTGCCAGTATTAATAAAGCTTGGGACTTATCTGAAGAATTAAGACCCCAGCTACTAGAATCAGCAAAACAACAGATAGAATTAGGTCAAGCTGCTTATCGGAAAATTGTTAAGTTAGTCGAGTCTCGTTAAAGAATACGTTAAGGAATAAGAAACTAATGAGTTCTAATTTAATTGAATTGCTAGCCACAGAAAAACCTCAATTTCATTTAAAAAGTTTAACTGATGAAGTACCAATGTATGTTGAAGATTTTTTCTTTAGAAAAAGAAAAACAGATACCAAAGGATTACCTAGAACTTCTTATGAGATAGATAAAAATGTATTAAACTATATTTTGTCTATTGTCAAATCTGACTTTTTAACATTGGAAACAGGTTGCGGATACTCTACTATTATATTTGCTGCTAGTTCTAGAAAGCATATTTGTGTCAATCCAGATACAACATCTAATCAGTTAGTAAAAGATTGGTTACAAAATAAAGGTTATTTGTGCAATAGTTTGCACTTTGTTGAAGATTCTTCTGATAGAGGATTGGCAACACTAACACTTTCAGAACCAGTACATGTAGCGTTAATTGATGGAAATCACTGTTTTCCTTTTCCTATAATAGACTGGCATTTTATCGATCGATTTTTAAGGGTGGGTAGTAAACTTCTTGTAGATGATACTCAGATAAACTCTGTTAAAATACTAAGCGATTTTTTGTCAACTGAGCCATCCTATAAAAAAATAAAGCAAATTGGTAGATGTGACGTGTTTGAAAAAACGAGTGATATTAGAGTAATGGGATGGTCTAGCCAAGAAATTAATAAAAGAACTTGGCGCGGGTTTTCAGAGCAAAAAACATCAACTCATTCAAAACAGTTTTTTATAAGTCAAGTTAAAAAATTACTACCAACTTTTTTAGTTAATTATATCAAAAAATTAAAATAAACAGTTTTTGATTAATAATTGCAATGAAAAAATCAGATAAAACCTTCTCTAAAAAAAAACAACTACTTTGTTTTTTTTGACATCATAAATGTTCTACTGATATCCTCGCAATATCGTAGTTTTCAACTACTTTTCTCACTTATAAGGAATTTAAAATGAGCAGACTATTTTTAGACATTAAGCGTAAAATAGTTAAAAAAAATAACAATCTTTTTACAGATAAAAAAAATAAATTTTTAATCCTTCACTGTTGTCATCATAAAGTTGGAACAGCCTGGTTTAATAATGTTCTTCAGGGAATAGCTAAGGAATATGAGCTAAATTATCAACATAGCTCTCAAGATGAACTTAAAACAAATACTGATATTTTTTTACAAAATCATAGTATAATTGATTTTTCAAAGCTTCCGCCTTATAAAGGATCTCATATGATACGTGACCCAAGAGACGTAATTATATCGGGATATTTTTATCATCTGTGGACTCAAGAAGAATGGGCACATATTCCTAAGAAACAATACAATGGAATGAGCTATCAAGAATATTTAAACTCTCTAGATAGAGAAAATGGAATCATAGCTGAAATAGAGAGATTTGCTGGATTTGATTTCAAGCATATGATTAAATGGAATTATGAGAATCCTCAAATAATTGAAATAAAATATGAAGATATAATCCAGAACGAACAAAAAATATTTTATGAAATTTTTAAGCATTACGGCTTTAGCGAGGATACAATAAAAGTTTCTCTAAAAATTGCAGAAAAATATTCTTTCAAGAATGTAGCTAAACGAAATACTGGAGAAATTAATAATAAATCGCATCTGCGATCGGGTCGTTCTGGGGAATGGAAAGATTATTTTAAAGAAGACCATAAAATCTTTTTTAAGCAAATACTAGGGGATGCTTTAATTAGGTTAGGTTATGAAACTAACAATGATTGGTAAAAGTCAAAGCAATTAATTTTTGTCACATTCTATGACTAGCCAAATCTCCGCCGTTATCTGTACCTTTAATCGTGACAGTTACTTACGCAAAGCCATTCAAAGCCTTGTCGAACAAACCTTAGATGTTAGCCGCTACGAAATTATTGTTGTAGATAATCGTTCAACAGACGATACTAAGCGAGTTGTCACGGAAGAGTTTTCCCACCTTTCTAATTTACGCTACCTCTACGAACCAATTCAGGGGCTTTCACAAGCTCGAAATACAGGTTGGCAAAATTCTTTAGGAGAATATATTGCCTACCTAGATGACGATGCGATCGCTGTTCCACAATGGTTAGAAAAAATCATTGAAGTTTTTGAAACGGTTCAACCTCAACCAGGAGGAGTAGGGGGAAAAGTCGAAGCGATTTGGGAAGTTCCTAGACCACCTTGGTTGTCAGACAAATTGTTAGCACATCTAACAGTTGTCGATTGGTCAGACCAACCCATTACTTTGAATAAAAAGCAGTTTTTAGCTGGAGCTAACATGGCTTTTTCTAGACATATTTTAGAAAAAACCCAAGGATTTCGAGTAGAGCTTGGAAGAAAAGGAAACCGTCTTTTATCTAATGAAGACCTTCTGCTTCGGAATCAACTTGATGAAATGGGATATAGTTGTTTTTATCATCCCGAAATTTCAGTTCGGCACCATATTCCTAAATCAAGGCTCAATCAAAGTTATTTTATTAACAGACTATATTGGCAAGGAGTTTCCAATGCGATTCTCCTTACTAGTCAAGACTCGCTTTCGCGATCGAAACGCTTACAGCTAGCTAAAAATTCGATCGCAAAACTCTGGCGCGATCGTCGCAATCTTCCGCTTTTAACAGCTTCGACAAACGAACCAGAAGTTTTGTGGGCTAAGTGCTTAAAATATTTTGAAATAGGATATATGTTGGGAATTTTAGGCTTAGTTAAGTGAGGTAATAACGCTCGTTACTTAGCTAAGTTAGATGAAGATGAAAACAATAATTATTGTTAGCTTTATTTGTCCGCTCCCGCCAATTCAAGGCAATCACTTGGCTATTTATCAGCTAATTTCTTGGTTGAAACGTCAGGGATATAAAGTGATTTTTGTTCTTCAGGTATCTTCTCTTTCCCCAGAACTCCGTTACCAACTAGAAGGATTAGTCGAGCGGCTTATTGTTATTGAGGCTCGAACCTTATCAGCCAAAAAGCCTCTCAAACAATTACTGTTAAAGAACATAGAAACATTTTTAAATAAGGGTCAAAATAAATTTAGAAAAGTCTTTCCATTCTTCAAAGTTAATATTCGGTTTAACTGGTCTTCAAAACTTTCTCCCCCTCAACGTAAGTTTTTAGATTGCTGGCCAGAGACTAGTAAAGCCGTTCGTCAGCTAGCCCAACACGAGCGACCGCTTGCTGTCTTTGCTCAGTATATATACATGACACCGTGCTTAGAAAACCTTCCCAAGAATGTCTTAACCTTGACCCACACTCACGATATGCTGTCGCGAGTAGCCAAGGAAATTGGCAATAAAGGCATTGATACTCAGGGACGAGAGATAACCCCCGAACAGGAACGTCAAGCTTTATTGAGAGGCAACATCATCATTGCTTTACAGGAGTATGAAGCTAGATTGTTTCGTGAATTAGTCCCAGAGCGAAACACTATCGTACTCGGCTATTCGCCTCCATATATTGCCGAGCAACCAAATTCTGAGACTATCGCTGGTAGAGTTTTTATGACGGGGGGAAATAACCCCTACAATCGCAGAGGTCTTTTGTTGTTGTGCGAACAGGTTTGGCCAATAGTCTTACAAGCTTATCCCGAAGCTCAACTAATTGTTGCTGGCTCAGCTAGCGATACCTTACCCGCTAATACCCCGAATGCAACGGCATTGGGAATTATAGATAGTTTAGATCGAGAATACCAACAGGCTTGTGTTGTCGTGAATCCCGTCGATCTCGGCACGGGGTTAAAAATTAAAACTGTTGAGGCGTTATGTTATGGTAAAGCCTTGGTTAGCACTCCTGGTGGGGTTGAGGGTTTGCCTGGAATTCAAGAAGATCCTTGTGTAGTAGCAGAAGACTGGGAAGATTTTGCTAAGAAAATAATAGACTTGCTCCAGAACAACAATTTGCGCGAGCAGTTAGAACAAAAAGCTTTAGCTTATGCCCATACCTATTTCACGGAAGATTATGTGTATGCAGAACTAAAACAATGTTTAGAAGAACGCGGGAGGAATTTCTAGTAAAGTCAAGAAGATGTTTGCTTAAAATTGAGACTCAACTATATTCAAATTCCAATATTTTTACATTTATTACTCAGCAAGAATGAAAATTGCAGTTTGGCATAATTTACCCAGTGGTGGAGGCAAGCGAGCGCTTTACCATCACGTTCGCGGTTTGGTCGAACGCGGTCATACGGTGGAGTCTTGGTGTCCGCCGACCGCCGACCAAACTTATTTACCTTTGAGCGAATTTATCGGCGAGCATATCGTTCCGCTCGATTGGCAACCGAGAGAAGCAAAAACCTACCTCGATAAGGTCAAAGCAGACTATTTTAATGTTACAGACAAAATTAAGGCAATGGACAAGCATTGCCAACAATGCGCTCAAGAAATTAATGCAGGCGGCTTTGACATGCTTTTTGCCAATTCTTGCTTAATGTTTCGCACTACTCCCATTGGCAAATATGTTAAGCTTCCCAAACTTCTCTATTTGCAAGAACCTTTTCGCTCATTATACGAAGCATTGCCCAAGCTGCCTTGGATGGCTCTACCGCCTCCGAAAAGGAAAAAAGATATTTTGTCTCTAAAATATCCTAAAGAGTTCTTACAAAATTTTATTAAAGTGCAGGCATTGCGAGTTCAGTTGCGAGAGGAATGGCTTAATGCACAAGCTTTCGATCGCATTTTAGTAAATTCCATGTTTAGCCGAGAGAGTATCTTGCGAGCTTATGGATTAGATGCCAAAGTGTGCTATTTGGGAATTGATACAGAGTTATTTCGACCAACAGGAAGGTCGAAGGAAGACTTTGTGGTAGGTCTTGGCTCGATAACTTTCGCCAAAGGGATAGAGCGAACAATTCATGCAATCAGCACAATTCCCAAAAAGATTCGACCTAAGTTTGTTTGGATTGGCAACTTTTCTAGTGAGCAACATCAAAAAAAGATGGAAACCTTAGCAACTTCTCTCGATGTCAATTTACACTTCAAAGTGTATGTGTCTGATGAAGAACTCGTCGCTCTACTTAACCGTGCCGTTGCCTTAACCTATACAGCGCGTTTAGAACCTTTCGGTTTCGCTCCACTTGAAGCCAACGCCTGTGGAACGCCTGTAGTTGCTGTTGCTGAAGGAGGAGTGAGAGAAACAATAAAGGAGGGAATTAATGGATTTTTGATTGATGATGATAACCCTTCAGCTATTGGTCAAGCGATTTCGCGGTTAATAGAAAACCCAAAGTTAGTCCAAGAGATGGGAGCAAGTGCGAGACAGTATATTATAGAAAATTGGACTTGGGATGCTGCTTTAGATCGCCTAGAAAAATATTTATTTAATTACTCCGATCAATCATGAAAGATTTGCTGCCGAAGATTTCAATCATTATTCTTAACTGGAATGGAAAAAAAGACACATTAGAATGCTTAAAATCAGTTCAAAAAATAGAGTATAAAAATTATGAAGTTGTGGTGGTAGATAATGGGTCTTCTGATGGCTCAGTTCAAGCGATTAAAAGTCATTTTAAAGATGTAAAAATCATAGAAAATGGAGCAAATCTTGGATTTGCAGAAGGAAATAATAAAGGAATTGCTTATGCTCTTGAACAGGGGACAGATTATGTATTTTTACTTAACAACGATACAATAGTAGAATCTAAAATTCTTAACAATTTTTTAGAGGTTACTGAAGAATATTCAGAAGTAGGAATTTTTGCTGCCAAGATTTATTATTATGACGAACCTAATAAAATTTGGTACGCGGGAGCAGCATGGCTTCCTCAAAAAGCTCGATTTACACAACTAGGTTTTAATCAAATAGACGATGGTTTTTCTTGGAATGAAATTAAGGAAACTGCCTATGCTTGTGGTTGTGCACTATTGATTAAAGCTAATGTAATAAAAAAAATTGGGATGCTAGAACCTAAATATTTCTTGACTTGGGAAGAAACTGATTGGTGTTATAAAGCTTATCGCGCAGGATATAAATGTCTTTTTGTTCCTAAAGCTATTGTATGGCATAAAGTTTCTGCTTCTTTTAGTGGAGGAAATCAAGGACTACTAGTGCGATATTTTATGGAGCGAAATAGGCTTTTATGGATTGAAAGAAATCTTACTTTTAAAGAAAAAAAATTAATTTATCACCATATTATTTTTAAAGAAATTTATCAAAGCTTTCGCGAGTATTTTAACTCAGAAACAACTCAACAAAAACGGTTGATTTGCAAAGTTAAACTAGCGGCTTTGAGAGACTATATATTTCGGAGATTCGGAGATTGTCCATCATCGATACGTTCAGTTGCTAAACTCTAATTTGTTTTGGTGTTTGATGTATATTCCTTACATTAGCTGGGTTTGAGACTGTTTTCTTCGTATTTTTTGTCTAAGTCCCGTTAATACAATTTATCTTAATTATTTATTACTCGTTTGAAAGTTTATTAAAAATATTATTTACCCAGGAGCAAAGAAGAAATGCGTTCCAAAAAGTTGCACAATCGCCTCGATTTTCGATAAATTTACTGCTTATTGCAGAAAAAGCAACAAGCAGTAAATTTTGAAATCTTTGTCGTTTAAGTTTTTATCTAGCCGCGCGAATTCTATTTCTGTAAGCGCCATCGTCCATACCATCCCCAACGCTTGCCGTTTCTGAATCGATCGCCTTTTCTAATCTTTTAACGCGATCGCCAACGGCTGGGTGAGTACTCAAAAACGTAGGAGCGGAACCTCCTTGCTTGAGAAGTTTGCGCATGAAGCTAACCATTGCTCCTGGCGCGTAACCTGCTTTTCTGATGTTAGCAAGACCTCGTTCGTCGGCTTCGTATTCATCTGCTCGACTGTTAGGAAGACTGACAGCCAGTTGTACGCCGATATTGACGAAAGTATCTCGATCGAGTCCCGCTGCTGAGAGCAATCCTTGAGAAATAGCCGCCTCGCGCATTTGGTCGATCGCGTGACGTTCGACAATATGACCGATTTCGTGAGCGACTACACTCGCTAATTCTGCTTCGTTATCGGCTTCTAGCATCAAACCTCGGTTGATGTAGACATAGCCTCCCATCGTAGCAAAGGCATTGACTTGCTTGTCATTAACGATTTGAAACTTATAAGGAAGATTCGGACGAGCGCTCGTTTTAGCTAGTTTCTGTCCGATTTGATTTAAATAACTGTTGAGAGAGGCACTGTTGAGAATGCGAATTTGATTTTGTTTGATTAGTTGCTGGTTTATTTGTTGACCTAACTGGACTTCTTGAGAATCCGATATGCTCGATAGTTGAATAACCTGAACGCCTTGAAAAATTAGATCTAACCAAGAACCCCCATAACTTGCTTGAGGGATACCAATGGTTATCGAAATCGCGATCGCAACTGATAGCGATAGATAAAGCCATTTTCTGCTACTACGTTTGAACAATTGATGAAGTTGATTCCACATAATCGATCGAACTAGAAAAAGTGAGGAGTTAATCAAACGAACGCTATGCTATTTTATTTTTTTAACATAGCTGAGTTCGTTTAATTTCTAGTTCTAGTTTAGCTAGATCGATCTAAAAAATAGAAGAGCGATCGTCTTTCTTTTGGTTTATTTATGAGTTGGTAAATCTTGATACAGATAAAAATTGTACAACTCGAATAATCCCCCTACCATTCCCCAAGACAATCCAACAATTAACATGCCTTGAATCGGATAGCCGCTCCCAAAAATTGTCAAAAATCCCAAAATTTGACTGGCACCAATTTGACCCAAGCTCGTTAAACCAGGTACGTAACTCAGCGCTAATGAAACCGCTAATGTTCCACTAACCAACAGAATTGGCATGGTAAAGCTTAAAAGAGTTGTTAATAACAAAGAACGAAGCAAATTAGACACGCTATTTATCTCCTCACTAGTACGGAGCCGTTCGGGAGAACGAGACTGTTCGGTGTTGCTCTCTTTTTACAATAGGTGCTATCGATCTGTCTAGCCAGAAATGTCAAAAATCTTAAATCTTCATGAAAAAACTTGGTAATTAGCAGCTTATTGTTATCAAAAATGGAGAAAATATGTAGCGTTAAATGAAGCAATATTAATCATTGCATTATTTATGGGAAAAGAATCTATCCTGCTGCCGAGCCAGTATAATAGGCTCTCTTGTTAGAATAAGCTCCCAGAGTTTTCAACTTAAGATAAAAATAATGAAACCGTTGCTATCCAAGATGGCCGGATTAAGTACGATTGGACGTGCTTTAAGGTCGAGAAATTATCGCTTGTTTTTTTCGGGTCAAAGCATTTCTCTGATTGGCACTTGGATGACGCAAACCGCTACAATTTGGCTAGTCTATGACCTGACCAATTCAGCGCTATGGTTGGGAGCGGTCGGATTTGCCAGTCAAATTCCTAGCTTTTTGCTTGCGCCTTTTGCCGGGGTATTAGTCGATCGCTGGGAACGTCATCGCACGTTAATCGGCACTCAAATTTTATCGATGTTACAATCTTCGCTCTTGGCTACTCTTGCTTTAACGGGCGCGATCGACGTTTGGCATCTTATTGCGCTTAGCATTTTTCAAGGACTGATTAATGCTTTTGATATGCCTGCCCGTCAAGCGTTTGTGGTGGATATGGTGGAAAATAGAGAAGATTTGAGCAATGCGATCGCGTTGAATTCCTCGATGTTTAGCGGCGCTCGTCTGGTTGGCCCTGCTATTGCGGGTTTGGCGATCGCAGCGGTGGGGGCAGGTTTCTGTTTTTTAATTGATGCTGTAAGTTATATTGCGGTTATTGCTGGTTTGCTGGCAATGAAGATCGAACGCAAAAAGCTAGTCGTATCCTCCACCAACGATATTTGGCAAAGATTTGCTGAAGGCTTGCGCTATGCGTTTGGTTTTGCACCCATTCGCGCCCTTTTGTTACTGATGGCGTTGGTTAGTTTGATGGGAATGCCTTATATCGTGCTGGTTCCGATTTTTGCCACTCAGATCCTTCATGGCGGGGCACAAACCCTTGGCTTTCTAATGGCGGCTTCTGGTTTTGGTGCGTTGGTAGGCGGGATTTACCTAAGTTCGCGTCGCAGCATTGTAGGATTGGGAGGACTAATTACGATCGCGCCTGCTGCGTTTGGTATTGGTTTGATTGCATTTGCGCTTTCTCAGTATCTCTGGCTATCTTTGATTGCTATGGCGATCGCGGGTTTGAGCTTAATTTTGCAAGTTGCTTCTAGCAATACCATTTTACAAACCATAGTTGATGAAGATAAACGCGGTCGGGTAATGAGTTTTTATTCGATGTCCTTCACGGGTACGGTGACTTTTGGGAATTTATTGGCTGGAGCAGCCGCTAACCGCATTGGTGCTTCTGCTACTTTAGTTATTGGCGGAATTGCTTGTATTTTGGGGGCAGTTTGGTTTTATAAGCAAAAACCGATCGTTAAACCTATGGTTCGTTCTATTTATGCGCGAATGGGGATTCTTAATGAAGTTCGTTAGTTATAAGCAGAAGGCTTTTATGACAACTATAAATCAATATTCACGCTGTAAAACTAAACAATTACCTTCAGTTAATCTTGCTTTCCACTTAGGCTCGACAACAATTGTGCTAATTTTTTCTACAATAATTGCAGCCCCTTTAATCGTATCTCCTGGTTCCAAATCTTCTCGTCGATAAACGGGTGTATCGTGCCATTTTTGGGCGCTAAACATTTTTACTGTTTCGACAGGCGTAGGAGTTTCATTAAGCGAACGAGTACGAGTGATTAATGATTCTTCAGGAGTATCCATTGTTTGAATGACTTCTACCGAAACAGATTCGACAATTAGGCTTTTTTCTAATTGAATAAAACCGTAACGCGATTTATGTTCGACCTCAAATTCTTCTCGCATTGTTGCCATATCCGAGGCAAAATTAATAGTTAAAGTAGAATTAGTTCCTTCATATTTTAAATTCACTTTTCGGACAATTTCCTCTTGTCTGTTCGCTTGAAGCGAACTCAGTTCTCTTCTTGCCTGGGTTTCTAAAACTTCCATTAACTGTATTAATTGAAGAATTAATGCTTGGGTTAAAGTCTGTTCTACTCCCCTTTCTCTCATCGCCCGCACGTCCGCCAATCCCATCCCATAAGCCGAAAGAACGCCAGCATAAGGATGCAGAAAGATCGTTTTCATCCCCAAGATATCGGCAATTAAACAAGCAACTTGCGCCCCTGCGCCGCCAAAACAACAAAGGACGTATCGAGTAACATCGTAACCGCGTTGTAAGCTTATTTTTTTGATGGCATTTGCCATATTTTCGGTCGCGATCGCAATAAATCCTTCTGCAACTTCTTCGGGAGTACGTTGGTTTCCCGTTACAGTTGCAATTTTTTGCGCCAACTTGCTAAATTTCTCACTAACAATCGCTTTATCTAGCGGTAAGTTGCCATCGATGCCAAAAACAGAAGGGAAATATTGCGGGTGAATTTTACCTAACATGACATTGGCATCTGTCACCGCCAAGGGGCCGCCACGTCGATAGCAAGCAGGGCCGGGATTCGACCCCGCAGATTCCGGCCCGACGCGATAGCTAAAACCATCAAAAAAGAGTAGCGAACCGCCGCCAGCAGCAATGGTATGTATATCTAGTACGGGAACTCGCATTCGCGCCCCAGCAATTTCTGACTCTAATTGTCGTTCGTACTCGCCTTTAAAATGGGCGACATCAGTACTCGTCCCTCCCATATCAAAGGTAATCACTAACTCAAAACCCGCTCTTTTGCTGGTTTGTACTGCCCCCACAATTCCCCCAGCGGGACCGCTTAAGATGCTATCTTTGCCTTGAAATTGTTCGGCGGCGACTAAACCTCCGTCAGATTTCATAAACATTAATCTGACTCCAGGTAACTGACTGGCAACTCGGTTGACGTAGCGTCGCAGAATGGGGGTTAGATAAGCATCGACGACGGTTGTATCGCCTCGACTGACTAATTTCATTAAAGGACTAACTTGATGCGATATGGAAATTTGCGTAAATCCGATTTCTTGGGCGATTTGGGCGACTTGTCGTTCGTGATGGGGATAGCGATCGCCGTGCATAAAAACAATCGCACAACTGCGGATTCCTGCCTCGTAAACGGATTGTAAGTCTTTTTGGACTGTTTCAACTTTTATAGGAGTTAATTCATTACCACGAGCATCGTAGCGTTCTTCTACTTCGATTACCCGCTCGTATAGCATCGTTGGCAAAACGATCTGACGGGCGAAGATATCGGGACGGTTTTGGTAGCCTATTCGCAGCGCATCTTTGAATCCTTTGGTGATGAGAAGGACAACGCGATCGCCTTTTCTTTCCAAAAGTGCATTGGTTGCAACTGTCGTCCCCATTTTGACGACTTCTATTGCTTGCGTAGGAATGGGTTCGTTATTTGCAAGTCCTATAATATCTCGAATCCCTTGGATGGCTGCATCTTGATATTGTTCGGGGTTTTCTGAGAGTAGTTTATAAACAATGACCCATTGTTGGTTAGGAAGGGGAACAATTAAAAAGCGATCGCGTTGGTTTGAGAGTCTGTCTATAATAGCGCGATCGCTAGTCACTGCAACGATATCTGTAAATGTTCCACCTCTGTCAGCAAAAACTTTTAGCATTTATTTTATATATTGATATTGGCAATAGAATTTATGATGATTTTCCCAGGAATAGCTTTTTAGATTACTATGATTTCAACGATATTGGTTCATTTAAGTAGCTGTTTTTTTGAATTTTAACGCTCTCATTCAACCTTCAACTTTGTTTGGCGATACCCATAGCAATATCAAACAAATATGTAAGTGTTAGTTTTGTGCCTCCACCCAACCTACAAGATTGCGATCGCATCTCTTCTCAGAAAATAAAATGAGGTTATATTAGTAGATGAGCTTTTTAATAATGCGATTGACCGCCGGGCAGGGGCAAAGCCGAGCTTAAGTGCAATTATTATGTTTAATACCGGAGATATTCTAAACCAAAATTATCAACTTCAACAACGGTTAGGAAATACAGCTACCGGACATCAAACCTGGCTGGCGATCGATCTGCAATCTCAAGAACAAATCACTATTAAATTGTTAGCATTTAATCCACAAATGAGATGGGAAGAGTTAAAATTATTCGAGCGAGAAGCACAAATTTTACAAACCCTAAATTATTCAAGAATTCCTCGTTATCGAGATTATTTTGATATCGATAAAGATACTGGCGGTGGCGTTCCTTGGTTTGCTCTCGTCCAAGATTATATTCCTGGATGTTCGCTGCAAGAACTAATCGAACAAGGAAAACGATTTACAGAAGAAGAAGTGCGATCGTTTGTCACACAAACTCTTGAAATTCTCATTTATTTACACGAACTCAAACCACCTGTTTTGCATCGAGATATTAAGCCTAGCAATATCATTTTAGGAGAAGACGATCGCATTTATTTAATTGATTTTGGAGCCGTACAAGCACAAGCTGCGGTGACGGGGATGACATTTACAATAGTAGGAATGAGTGGATATGCACCGCTAGAACAATTTTGGGGACGTGCGATTCCTGCATCCGATTTGTATGCGTTAGGCGCAACGTTAATTCATTTACTAACGGGAATTGCCCCTGCGGATTTACCTCAAAAAGATTCTCGCATTCAATTTAGCGATCGCGTTAATCTTCAATCTAATTTACTTGGTTGGATCGAAAAAGCAACCGATATTTCTATAGAAAAACGTTTTAGCAGTGCGAGAGAAGCTTTACATTATTTAAATTTTCAATTAGCTACAACTTCAAGAAAAACACAATTAATTAATTTAGAAAACAGTTTAATAAAAAGACAATTATCTATTGACAATAGCATTGAAATTTTAATTCCAGCCTTTGCTATTAATGTTGATATCAAGTTAGATTTTGCTACTTCAATTGTAATCTTTATTTATTTTTTAATTATAATTATAATTTTTCTTTATTTATGGTGGATAAAAGCAATTATTGATATAGATTTTGAATTTAACTTTTTGGCAATTGTCTTGCCTTTTGTTATTTTAGTTTTTATTTGTACTAACTCTATTGTTCGCTCTTATAATTATAAAATTATTTTAGATCGAGAAAAATTTGTTTTAAGACGTAAATATTTACAAAAAAGTATTTGGAAAAAATCTAATATTAATGGTAATTTTATAAATGTTTTGCGAAGAAATATAGAAGTATTTTTCATGTGTCAAAAAGGAAAACAATATCAAGTTTTTCTGAAAACTAAAGATGATACTTATTTAATAAGCAACAATCTAAACAGATATGAAGCAGCTTGGTTAACTCAAGAACTTCGTAACTGGTTAGAAGACAACCAAAATTAAGTATTTCTTACTAAACTTATAATCTCTATCTACAGAAAGACCAAATCGCGTAATTAATCAAGTTAAGCTACTAACGTTAGCTCGAACGTCAAATATTTGGATTATTGCTTGTATATATTTCGACAGCAAGCACAACTAAGCTAAAGCCATTTAACAAAAAAATGATTTTTGTTAAATGGCTAAATATTAGCAAGCCATAGTTTTCTAGAAAAATTTCATTCTGAAAGCGTCGTTTTTTATAGAGTGAGTTTAGTCTTGATAGAAGCTGACAAAGCGTTAGAGCGGTAACGGGTAGGTTCGAGAAAAGTGGAATTTGTACCGAGCCGATAATTTCTCAAAAATAGCAAAAAATAGGAGATAAAAAAATGCCTCAAGAATTAAATGGCAAAAAAATTGCAATTTTGCTAGACAATGCTTTTGAACAAGTCGAAATGACCGAACCAAGAAAAGCTTTTGACGAAGCAGGCGCTAAAACTTATTTAATTTCGCCTCAAGAAGACAAAGTGCAAGGATGGAATCACTTTGATAAAGGCGATGAATTTCCAGTTGACGTACAGCTAGACAATGCCAATCCTAATGACTATGATGCACTGCTTTTGCCAGGAGGAGTCGCCAATCCAGACCAGTTGCGTACCAATCAAAAAGCCGTACAATTTATAAAATCTTTTTGTGAAGCGGGTAAACCCGTAGCAGCGATTTGTCACGGACTTTGGACGCTAATAGAAGCGGATGTTGTCAAAGGACGTACCGTTATATCAATTAGAAAAAAGAATGCTATAAATACAGAGAAGTTTATGAAATCAGTAAAATCCCATGTCAGGAGTTCTAAAAATACAGATAAAAGAAAAT
>JALOOL010000252.1 GCA_025454425.1 Hydrococcus sp. Prado102
CATCTTTTAGAGCAAGAAGGCGTGCTTTGCGCAACGTTGGATCTGACAAATATTGGTAGCGAAAATATCATTGTCGATCGCTGGTATAAAGGTATTGCCACAGAATTATGTTTGGCTTTTAATCTCTTCGATCGCATTAATCTAAAAATGTGGTGGCAAACGGAAGAGGACTTGTCACTAACGCAACGATTGAGCAACTTCATCTGTGAAGTGTTGCTCGGACAGTTTCCCGATCGTAACTTGGTAATATTTATTGACGAAATTGATAGTATTAGAAGTCTTGACTTCTCAGTTGACGATTTTTTCGCATTAATTCGCAATTGTTACGATCGACGATCTGTTAATCCAGAATATCGCCGCTTGTCGTTTGCGATCGCGGGAGTAGCAACCCCATGCGATTTAATTCAAGACACAAGACGGACACCATTTAATATTGGAGTAGCGATCGAACTACAGGGATTTCAATTAAGTGAAGCGATCGCACTCTTGCAAGGACTGGCTCTAGAATCCGGCGATCCTCGTGCTGTTTTGCAAGCAATCTTTAGATGGACAAACGGACAACCATTTCTGACGCAAAAGCTGCTGCAAATCATTGCGAATACTAAAACGATTCCTCCAGGAACTGAGGCATTTTGGGTAGAAAATGTAGTGCGATCGCGCATTCTCTACGACTGGGAAAGCCAAGACAATCCAGAACATTTACGCACAATTCGCAATCGGTTGCTTGCTAACCCACAGTATACAGGCTCGATGCTTGCACTGTATCAGCAATTGTTGCAAGGACAAGAGATTCCTGCTGATGACACAAGAGTGCAAACGGAACTACTGCTGTCAGGGTTGGTAAGGCAAGATTCAGGATTTTTGCTGGTAAAGAACCAGATTTATGCACAGGTGTTTAATCTTGCTTGGGTAGAACGACAACTATCATTGCTGCGTCCTTACTCTCAGGCATACACTGCGTGGCTGGCAACGGATCGACTAGACGAGTCTCGGCTTTTGCGCGGACAAGCACTCATCGATGCTCAACAATGGGCGCAGGGAAAAAGTTTAAGCGATGACGACTATCAGTTTCTCGCAGCGAGTCAAAACCTGAAGTGGCGAGAGGAACAGCTAGTCCTAAAAGCAGAACGCGCTTCGGCGATCGCGGCACAACTGTCACAGCAGCAAAAATATAATCGACAACAAAATTTCTTAATTGCCGTACTGATAACTGCACTCTTGTCTTTGCTTGGATTGAGCGCAAGCATATACTTTAACTCTCGCTCCATTTTGCTCAATGATATCAAAATCAGAACGGCTTCTTCCCAATTGTTGTTTGCCTCGAATTATCATTTAGATGCTCTAATAGAAGCAATTAAAGCCAAACGTCACCTGCAAAGTTTTGGAAGTAACGAGCCGGAAATTTCGTCTCAAGTCGATCGAGCGCTGCAACAAGCAGTTCTTGGCGCAGATGAAACTAATCGCTTGGTCGGTCATCAAGGAGCAGTTAAAGGCGTAGCATTTAGTCACAACGGTCAATTTATAGCAACGGCAAGCGGGGACAAAACCGTCAAACTTTGGAGTCGCCAGGGCAAACTATTACAAACTTTAGTCGGACATACCAGTTTGGTTTGGGAAGTTGCCTTTAGCTACGATGGTAAGACAATTGTGTCATGTAGTATGGATGGCACTGTGAAGCTTTGGAACCCCAATGGAAAGTTACTTAAGACGCTAGATGCCCATCAAGGCGGCTTACTAGGGATTAGTGTCAGCAAGAATTTCATTGTCTCTAGTGGCATTGATGGAACTATCAAACTTTGGACGTGGGATGGAAAATTATTGCAAACTCTTACCGGACATCTCAGCCCGGTGTGGGATGTAGCAATTAGTAATGACGAGCAGTTAATCGTTTCTGGAAGTGAAGATCGTACCCTAAAGTTGTGGAACCGTAACGGCAAAATGTTGCGATCGCTAATGGCGCACAGTAGCCCAGTCAGACGAGTTGCCATTAATTCCCAAGGGACGGTCATTGTAAGCGGTGGTGCAGACAGTAAGGTCAAACTTTGGAGCCGAGATGGAGACTTATTAACTACATTATTGGGTCATAAAAATCAAATTTCGGGAGTAGCATTTACTCCCGACGGTCAAATGCTAGCAACTACAGCCAACGATCAATTTATCAAGCTTTGGGAATTTGATGGCACCTTAGTTGCTACCATGAAAGGACGTAGCGACTGGATCAACAACATCGCTATTAGCCCCGATAGCAGCTTAATTGCTTCTGCCGAGCAAGATAAAACCGTCAAGTTGTGGCGATGGAAAAAATTTTTGCTGAGTAGCTTTCGCGCTCAAAACACGGCGGATGTCTTTGGAGCAGCATTTAGTCCCGACGGAATGACGATCGCTTCGGCTCGCGAAGATGGCAATATCGATCTGTGGAACTCTCAAGGACAGTTGCTTAAGCAGTTTAAAAACCCTGGTACGCTCGCTCGGGCGGTAGCATTTAGTCCTGAAGATAAACTGATTGCCTCTGCCCATTCCGATGCGACTGTTAAACTGTGGAATCTCGACGGAATCTTACTGAGAACCTTCAAAGATCACCATGCCGAGGTCTTGGAAGTAGCATTTAGTCCCGATAGTTTGCTTGTCGCCTCTGGTAGTATGGATGGCACAGTGAATCTTTGGAATGTTAGGGATGGTCGTTTGCTGAGGACGCTTAAGGGTCATCAGGCGCGAGTTAAAGGTATTGCCTTTAATCCCGATGGTAAGACGATCGCATCCGCGAGTGAAGATAGTACCGTTAAACTGTGGGGCGTCAGCAATGGTATGCTTATCGACACGCTCAAAGGTCATAAAAGTAGTGTTTGGGATGTAGCGTTTAGTCCTAATGGCAAGACGATCGCTTCTGCGGGTGAAGATAATACAGTTAAATTGTGGAATGCGAGTAATGGCTCTTTAATACGATCGCTCAAGGGTCATAGCGATACTGTTTGGTCAGTCGCTTTTAGTCCCAATAGTCAGCTAGTTACTAGCGGGAGTGCCGATAGGACAGTGAAAGTTTGGAGAACTAAGGACGGCGGTGAAGTGACAACCCTTTATTATCACAGCGATGAAGTTAAGTCAGTGGCGTTTAGTCCCAACGGTCAGAAGATCGTCTCTGCCAGTTCCGATAATTCGATTATTGTCTGGCATCTACCGGAAATTCTCAGACTCGATCTCTTGGGATTTGCCTGTCATTGGGCGCGCGATTATTTAGAAACAAATATAGAAGTCGAACAAAGCGATCGCGATCGTCTTTGTCCTTAAAATTACTCGATTTTTCCCAATATTTGAGCATTAACGAGAGGAAATATCTATCCGCTCGAAAAAGTAGGAAAAGTAGGAAAAGTAGGTTATTCAACGCGACCGGTTAACATATCCTATCGATCTGGGGTAGGTTGTTGATAGGTGGTTCTTCCCCTTGACTAGACTGGGTTGCGATCGCACCAGCGATTGCGCCCTTGCGCAACCGCGCCTCGACAAGACTGTGTAGATTGTGCAAACAAAAATTAAATTTTTATTGTTTTGCATAAACTCTTGGTTCTTTGAGCGAGTAAGATACGAAACTAGATTTTAAGGTTTTATTGCCTTAAAAAAGCTTTTTTAAGTCAAAAAAGGTCATATTTAGCAAAATTTTACTCTTAACGGTTATGTATTTTAACTTAGATGAGGCTATTAAAATTGCTAACCAAGCAGTTTTTGCCAAGTTCTCTAGAAAGTTAAGTGACATTGAAATTATTGTCCTAAAAGGAGCTTGGGAAAGAGACGCATACGATCTAATTGCAGCTAGACATCAGTATGCGACAAGTTATATCAGTCAAGATGTCGCTCCAAAACTTTGGAATTTGCTAACAGATGCTCTCGGAGAAAAAGTTAAAAAAAGTAACTTTAAGGAAGCTTTGCAACGGAGTTGGGAAAAAACATCGAACTCTCCATCTTACTCCCCAAGCTTGCAATTAACGGCTCCTAACAATGCACAAGAAAATCGTAAGTCCCAAGGAGCAACATCTCCGACCCCTGTAAGCCAAGCCGAACAAAATTTAACGCTTCCAGAATTATATGTGGAGCGCTTTGAGATTGAATTTCTCTGCTATGAAACGCTGTTGCAACCTGGTTCTCTGGTTCGGATCGAGGCACCTAAATTAATGGGTAAAACCTCTCTCATGGAACGGGTATTAAGTAAAGTAACAAAAGAAGACTATCGTATAGTCAGTTTGAGTTTAGAGATGGCAGATAGGCAAACTCATCTTACTAACCTAAATAAATTTTTACGCTGGTTTTGCCTCAATCTCAGCCGAGAACTCGGCTTACCCAATCAGTTAGATCGGTACTGGGATGAAGAAGGTATGGGTGCTAAGGTAAGTTGTACGACTTATTTAGAAGAATACCTCTTGGCTGCCAATGAGAGTCCCCTAGTTATCTACTTAGATGATGTGGATGTGCTTTTCCCTTATCCTGAAGTGTATGAAGACTTTTTTGGGTTGTTGCGTTCTTGGTATGAGAAAGCCAGAAGCCGTTCAAACTGGAAAAAGCTACGGCTTGCGATCGCGCATGGCACGGATGTCGATCTCCGCTTAAATATTAATCAGTCGCCTTTTAATGTGGGATTATCCATTGAGTTGCCAGAATTAACTAAAGAGCAGGCACAGAAATTTGCTCGACAATATGGATTAGACGAATCACTAATCGACCCTTTAATGCGATTGGTAGGCGGTCATCCTTATCTGTTGCAGCAGGCATTTTTTCACCTCAAAAGTTATCCCAATATTACCCTAGAAAAATTATTAGCAGAAGCCACCACAGATGCAGGGCTTTATGGCCATCATTTGCGAGAATGTTGGTTGAGTTTGCAAAAAGAACCTAAACTTATGGCAGCTTTTCAAGGGGCGATCGCTTCTACCAAACCAGTGAGATTAGAAACCATATCGGCTTATCAGTTGCAGAGTATGGGATTGGTCAAGCTGACAGGTAATGAAGTCGAGCCGCGCTGTCAGTTGTATCGGAGTTATTTTCTCGCGGCGCTGCGTCCGTGCGAGTCCGGTATTTCACAGCGCGTCCTCGCCGCCAACCTCGTTTAAGTGTGGCGAGAGTCATAGAACCAACATTTAACAAAATCATGAGTAATATTCTTCAACCCGGACAAAAAGCACCAGACTTTTTTGTCAAAGACCAACATGGAAATCTAATAAAACGGACAGATTTTTCATCTCAATGGCTGATTTTGTATTTTTATCCAAAAGATAATACGCCAGGTTGCACGACAGAAGCTCAGGATTTTACTCATCACTCCTCAGAATTTAGCAAGCTAAACGCTAAAATTGTTGGCGCGAGTCCAGATACAGAAATGTCTCACTGTAAATTTATCGATAAATATAACTTATCAATTCAACTGTTGAGCGATCGCGACCATCAATTAGCTCAATCCTATGGTGCTTGGGGATTAAAAAAATTCATGGGAAAAGAATATATGGGAATTATTCGCTCGACGTTTTTAATCGATCCTGAAGGCGCGATCGCTTATGCCTGGTATAATGTTCGCGCTAAAGGTCATGCGGAAGTCGTTTTAAAAAAATTGCGAGAATTATTATCTATCGCCTAAATCAAAGTAAATAGGCACAATTAAACGTAAAATCCATGATAAGTTCTTACATTTCTCCAAATAAGCACCTATGCAAAATATTTTATCCCCTGCAACCCTCTCTAGCTAATGAATAAAGCAAAAATCGTCTGATTCGCAATTTATTTTGCATAAGATAATTACAATAATTTGCTTGACAATCGAATATTTTAAGATATTTTGGAAATGCACATTTCTAAAATATTACTGTTTCGATGTCCCTAATCTATCCACAACGTTCTCTAAACTGGTCTATTATTAGCAATCTGACAGTGCAGCATATGGGAGCTTTGCTAGCTCCTTTCACTTTTAGTCCAACTGCCTTAGTCTTAGCACTGTTCCTTCATTGGATTGTAGGAAGCTTAGGTATTACCCTTGGATATCATCGTCTGCTGACTCATCGCAGTTTCAAAACGCATAAATGGTTAGAATATATTTTAGCCACAATAGGCTGTTTAGCCGTAGAAGGCGGGCCGATTGAATGGGTGGGAATTCATCGTCTCCATCATAAACACTCCGATACATTTGCAGATCCGCACAATTCCGAGCAAGGATTTTGGTGGAGTCACATGAGATGGTTAACCGTTTCTGGGCCACCGGATGCAAGAGAACAAATTCGTAAAGTGACGAGCGATCTGAATGGCGATTCTTACTACGAATTTTTAAGCAAGTATTTTTTGTTGCCTCATATTCTCTTCGCAATTATTCTTTATCTATGTGGTGGTTGGAGTTTTGTAGTATGGGGAGGATTTGTTCGCATCGTTCTCGTTTACCATACAACTTGGCTAGTAAACAGTGCTGCTCACAAATTTGGTTATCGTACTTTCGAGTGTAGCGATCGCTCTACAAATTGTTGGTGGGTAGGGATTTTGGCTTATGGGGAAGGTTGGCACAACAATCATCATGCCTATCCATACTCTGCACGTCATGGACTACAATGGTGGGAAATTGATGCTACTTGGATGGCTATTCGAGTACTACAGTCTTTAGGATTAGCTTGGAATATTCGTTTGCCAAAATATCAAGAAACAGAATCGAACGAGCAGCTAGTAGCTTATAATAGTTCTCCTCTAGATAAGGTACATGGCTTATAGTTTTAAAGCAGAAGTTGGATATACTTCGCTTAACTGAGATTTTTGTTACTAGCAACTTGGATGACTAGAAGAAACTCAGCATTGCTGAGTTTCTTCTAGGTTTTCTCTGAAGTATAAACAATTTAATAGTAACTTTCTGACTTTCTCGAACTACTCGACCAATAATAGAACTATCTTTATAGCCAGAATTTTGTAGCTGTATTAAACAATTGTTTGCATTTTCTGATGGAACTGAAGCGAGAAGTCCGCCAGAGGTTTGTGGGTCGAACAAAATAGGATATATCGGAGAATTACTTGCCTCTGACACATTACTAATATAATTAGATACTTGTAAATTTTGTGGTTGTAGGGAACTAGAAATTCCCATTTGTATTGTGGCGATCGCGCCTTCTAAAATAGGAATCGATTCTAACTCTAATTCTACTCCTACACCAGAAGCTTTTATCATTTCTACTAAATGACCTAACAATCCAAATCCGGTAATATCCGTGCAAGCAGTTGCACCATATTCTAAAAATATTTTTGACGCTATTTGATTCGATAACAACATTGATTCAACAGCATTATCTATCCATCTTCCTTTGGCTCGATATTGCATATCTGCGGCAAATAAGGTTCCCGTACCAATAGCTTTAGTTAGAATCAATTTTTGTTCGGATTGCATTCCACCTTTTTGTAGTAATTGTTCGGGATTGATTAACCCATTACAAGATAATCCAAATGCTAATTCTGTACCTTCGGTTGTATGTCCCCCTACTAAAGGAGTTTGTGAGTTTTTTAAAATTTTTGTTGCACCAGAAAGCAATTGATACAGTATTTCTTCTGTTTTTTCTTCTAAACTATAGGGAATTGTCACGACTGCTAAAGCGCTTTGAGGCGTTGCACCCATTGCAAAAATATCGCTCAAACAATGATTGGTTACAATTTGACCAAAGATAAAAGGGTCGTCAATTAAACTTTGGAAAAAATCAATTGTATGTACTATTAATCGATCCGATCGCACTCGAACGACAGCAGCATCATCAGGGTTATTAAGTCCGATTAAAACATCTTTTGATTCAATAATTTCTAATCGCTGTAAAACTCTTTCTAAGATTGTGCTGCCAACTTTAGAACCGCATCCAGAACAAGGCATTGGAGTTTGGATTTTTTCTATATTTTCCATTTGAGGTAAATCCTCGAAGCGCTGCATAAATTTGCGATCGATATTATCTTTCCAACGCCACAGTAAAGGAGATTGTAAACCAAGAAATGACCAAGATGCGATCGCGTTTTTATCTCCCGTTCCGATTAAACTTAAATATCGCTTCTGTGGAAAATAAGGTTTTAGTTTTTTACCTAAGATAATGCGTTGTAAATTATCAAATAAAGGTTTTCCTTGACGAACGGCAAAAACTCCTGCTTTGGGACGAGAATAGTTTTGTATTGTGGCAATATCCCCCGCTGCAAAAATATGAGGATGAGAAACAGATTGTAAGGTATTTTTAACTAAAATGAATCCTTTAGAATCTGTCGTAATTCCCGATTGTTTAATCCAACTAAGCGCAGAAGCTTGCGTTACCCAAAAAGTATACCTGCATTCTACAGTTAATCCCGATTGACAAATAATTTTATCGGATGATACTTCGCTAACTATTTCAGGCAAATGTAGATTGATTCCTCTATCGATTAATATTTGCTGTAAACGTTTGCCAACCCATTGATTGTGACCCGATAATAATTGTGTGTCGCGATGGAATAGATGAAGCGTTAAATTATTCAATGGTTGCTTAGTATCTTTTAAAATACGATGTAAATGCGCTCGAACATTTAATGCTAGTTCGACTCCACCCGCACCCCCGCCAACAATACCAATTTCTATCTTTTGTTCGGGATTATTTCTAACAGATTCAACAATTTTATTCCAAGCTTGTAAAAACTGAGGAACGGGTTTAGCAGGAATTGTATATTCACAAGCACCAGGAATAGAATTTGTTGCGGGAGTACTTCCTATATCAATTGATAAATAATCGAAAGCAACAGGAGGATGATTCGCACAAATGACTTTGTTATTAACTAAATCTAGTCCAATTGCTTTATCTAGATAAAATTGTGCTTTGGCAAATCTAGAAAGACGACGCAAATCGATATGCGTTTCATCAAAACTATAAAAACCTGCTACATGACCTGGTAGCATTCCTGAATATGGCGTATGAGACGTATCGGTAATTAAAGTAAGGCGAACTCCAGTTAAAGGATTCATACCCCATAATTTTATTGCGATCGCGTGGCTATGTCCCCCACCAATGAGTACTAAATCTGTCGTTATCGGAAAGTTATTCGATTGCATTTAGATCGATTTTTACTCTCGCTATATTGATACTTCTTCAATCTCATCAATTAATGTCATCCAATCTTGGCGAGTGCCTTTATTCTCATCTACCGATAAAAATCCAGAGGTGAAC
>JALOOL010000253.1 GCA_025454425.1 Hydrococcus sp. Prado102
TTTGCTCGACCTCTGACTACCCAAGCTATAGAAGCACTCCTCACTCAATAACAAAGTTAAACGATGCCTGCTTGCCATCGTCAGTATCTCGAAGCGCCATTAACAATTCTGGCATAAAAAATCTGTCTCCACGATTGCGTCTTTCTCCAGGAAAGTACAGTTGTGTCGTCAAAATCGGGCGATTGGGTACTTTGACTTTGACGTGAAAATGGCGAGTTCGTCCGGGATAAATTCCAGGAACAATCGTTTCTATAAAGTAACGCCCCTTCTCGTCGGTGAATTGATGTCCGCGCAATCTATAACCAACTGTATCGTACTCTCCACCGTCGTCAGCGTGCCAAAAATCGAGTAAGGCGCGAGTAATGGGCTGGCAGCTACTATACAATACCTGTCCGCTTAAAATAATTTTCGTGCCTACAATAGCAGGTTCTAATAGAGAATTTCGTTGTGGGGAATTAGGAGTGTAAAACGGGCCTTCTATTTGTGGAGGCGTAGCAATAGCATCATCGTCACAAGTGGGTGTTGGGGTTAACTCGCTAGCTAGAACGCGCTTGGGCAAAGATGCGATCGCCATTGATGTAAGCGTTACAAAACTTATTTTCATAAATGAGCGACGCGTTTTTTTCTTCATAAAAGTTCAAAATATCGTTCAACAAAGTATTATTTAACCAAAAGACATTGATTTAGTTTGGCGATCGCTGCTAGTTTTAATTTAAATAATTGTCATAGAAATAAACTTGTTTATGAACAATAAGAAGTTTTTTGCAAAAAATTGGCTGAATTTGTTAGTTTCCACTAGTCTGCTGCTAGGTACTGGTATGATGACCCAGACAGCTTTAGCACAGCGCGTCGTCGATATCAATCCTGGATTGGATAGCCAAAATGTCCCTCCAGATACTTCTATTTCTGGCGTATTTGACACCAGTAACGGAACAGGGGTCGATGTCAACTCTATCAAAATTTTTGTTAATAACGCAGATGTTACAAAAAATAGCACGATTACTAAAAACTTCTTTAGCTATCGTCCGACTCAACCGCTTAAACCTGGGGCAAACACCGTTAGATTAGAATACCAAAACGCCAGCGGTCAAGCGCAAAGCGTGACATGGAGTTTTGCCGTACAGCCACCTCAAGCTGCACTCAAGATTACCTCGGTTACTCACAATGCTGCTAGCGAGTCTCTCGGCCCTGGTTCCACTTTTTTAGCTACTATCAACGGAACTCCTAATGCTAAGGCTTCCGTACTCATGGTTGCGGATGGAAAAACTGTCCGTACCCTACCCGCGCAGGAAGTTTCTCCAGGGGTTTATGTGGCAACCCTTAATGTCAATAAAAACAATCTCGTTAATGAGGGAATTGCGGTCGGTCGCTTGCAAGGTCAAAATCAAACCCTCTATAGCGCTGCTTCCCAAGGCGTAACTTTTAGCGCCAGCGCTACTACCGCCCAAGCGCCTTCAACCAATCAAACGCCAACAACAAAACCTCCTCAAACTGCTGCTGCTAGTAGACCTCTTCTACCCGTTTTTACCAGCCATAAAAACGGCGATAAAATTGCCACTCGTGGATTTACTTTGGCGGGACGAACTCAACCTGGTGCTAACGTACAAGTAACCGTTTCTTATAAACTTCCCGTCGTTGGAGGATTTATTAACATTGATGTCGGCGGCGGTACTTTGGTAGAAAAGACTGTGACATCTAACAATCAAGGCAACTTTCAAGTTGAAGTTCCCCCGCCATCGGCTTCCGTTTCTGGCATACAATATACCGTCCAAGCCGTAGCTAAGAATAAGCAACAAACTAGCCAACCCGTTCAACTAACATTAACTCAGCAGTAAAAGCAAAATTATCTCAGTTTTGCAATTGGCATAAAATTTTAAAATCGAGTTAAATAATACGAAATTTCAAAGTCAGAATGAATTATTATTTATTCTGACTTTTTATTTGAAAAAATAGTAAAATTTATCATAAAACTAGTAGCGACTGTTGGGTTTCGTTACCTCTACCCAACCTACTAATAACTCTGGCGCTTCGCTGCGTGCGATCGCTTTGGTTAAAATAAGAATAAAGTTGGTTCTCGGTTTCAGAAATTTCACTAAGGGTTGCTGCGATTGAGAGAGCTAATAAAACAGCGATCGCGCCCATATTAATTATGAACAATGAAAAAAAAAGTTATTTTGCAACAGTTGCTCGCGGATTGGAAGCAATAGCAGCAAAAGAATTAGAAAAACTAGGTGCAATAGATGTTAGCCCTGATTTTACAGGCGTACATTTTCGGGGAGACAAAGCTTTATTATATCGAGTCAATCTTTGGTCGAGAATTCTATTTCGAGTATTGATGCCGATCGCCGATGTAAAAAGCGATAATGCCGAACAACTATATCAAAGTGTCTATAATTTTAATTGGGAAGAATACCTTCAAGTTGACGATACTTTTGCGGTAATTTGTACGGGCAGCAATAAAAATCTCAATCATACCCATTTTACAGCATTACAAATTAAAAATGCTATTGTAGATCGCCAGCGCAAACAAACGGGTAAACGCTCTAATATCGATATAGAAAATCCCGATATTTTAATTAACGCTCATATTGTAGAAAATTGCTGTATTTTAAGTTTAGATAGTTCTGGAGAGAGTTTGCATCGTCGCGGTTATCGTCCGGCGATGGGACTTGCCCCTTTAAAAGAAACGTTCGCATCGGCATTATTAGAACTAGCAGAATGGCAACCCGATCTGCCTTTTTTAGATCCGTTATGCGGTTCGGGAACCTTACCGATTGAAGCTGCGTTAAAAAGTTTAAATATTGCCCCAGGATTGTATCGAAAAAAGTTTGGCTTTCAAAGTTGGAAAGATTTCGATCGCGATCTTTGGGAAGAACTTATAGTCGAAGCAAAAGAAAGTCAACTATCTCAATTATCAGCTCCAATTTTTGGAAGCGATCGCGATCCCAATATTCTAAAACAAGCTCGTAGTAATGCTCGATTTTGTAACTTAGAAAAACATGTTCAACTAATACAAAAAGACTTATCTGAGATTGAAGCGCCGTGCGATCGCGGAATTATTATTTGCAATCCTCCCTATGGAAAACGCATTGGCGAAGTCGAAGAATTGGGAGGACTATATAAATTGTTAGGCGACGTATTTAAACAGCGTTTCAAAGGATGGACGGCGTTTGTTTTGACGGGTAATAAGGAGTTAGCTAAGCGAATTGGACTCAAAGCTTCTCGTCGCATTCCCGTCAATAACGGTTCCCTTCCCTGTACGTTACTTAAATATGAATTGTATTAAGAGTCCAGGGATAATTATTTGGGGATTTGGGCGCACGCCATGCGCCCCTACAGACGCGATATATCGCGTCTCTACATCGACTTTCGACTTCATCAAAACTTTCGACTTTCGACTTTCGACTTTCGACTTCTATTAATATCCTCTCCAAACGCCGACCAAAATTCCTTGGATATCGACTTGTTCTGCCCGAACTTCGATAGGCGCATATTTTCGATTAGAAGGTTTAAGGGCGATCTTATTACCTGTTTGATAAAATCGCTTTAAAGTCGTGCCGTATCCATCAACTCTAGCAGCAACAATTTCGCCATTTTTAATCGTTTCATTGGGAATAACGGAACGCATAACGACCATATCGCCTTCTGCAATTAAATCCTCGATCATGCTGTCTCCAACAACTCGCAATGCAAAACAATTAGGGCGTTGAAATACAGTAGAAAAATCTAATTTATCTTGAACGTCTGTGAAAGGTTCTACTAATCCTCCCGCTGCGATCGCGCCTAACACGGGAATTCCTTGATTTTGGCGATGAAGAACGCGAAGCGTGCGAGCTTTTCCATCTGTCCAATCAATATATCCTTTAACGCGCAAACGCTCTAAACGACTTTGAATTGGCGCAGGCGATCGCAAATTCATTGCTCTCATCATTTGTCGAATTGAAGGGGCGTGTTGAGTGCTAGTAGTGTATTCTACTAACCAATCATAAAGTTCTTGTTGAGCTTGAGTGAGAGGTTCCATAAGTTAATACCAAACCATTGAGTTCGCAATTGCGATTAGCTTTAAGATCTTTTTATAACCGATCTGTGTCTATTTTAGAACACTAGTACTAAATCGTTAAAGTTTTATTGAGGAGCGATTTTTAAATGCAATCGCCTTAAGACAAAAATAGAGACGCGATCGATTGCATCTCTATTTTTCTGCCAATTAGGGTTGATTAAATTAAATCTCTATGGCGGTTTTAATCGATTCTGATGCCAGGGAACGACCGATAAAGACTAATTTGGTCTGACGCAATTCATCGACCCTCCAGGGGCGATCGTAGAAGGAATCAAAGCGATCGCCGACTCCTTGCAACACCATGCGCATCGGTTTGTTAGGGACGTTAACAAACCCTTTTATGCGATAAATTTCTTCTTTGGCAACAAGTTGTTTGAGTTGTTCGACTAAGATTTTGGGGTCGATGGCGCGATCGCTCTTTAACTCGACTGAATTAATATCGTCGTCGTGTTCGTGTTCTTCTTCGGTGTCGTGATGGCTTGGACGACTGTCTAAATTGTCTTCGACGGCGGCATTAAATCCCAACAAAACTTCTGGTGCGATCGCGCCGTTACTCGCTGCAACAATCTTAACTTGCGATCGCACTTCTTGCTTCAACCAATTTTCAATTTTGGATAAAGTAGGTTGGTCTACTAAATCGGTTTTGGTCAGCAAAATTAAATCCGCACAAGCTAATTGATCCTCAAATAATTCTTCGATAGGGGTTTCGTGTTCTAAATTGGGATCTGCTTTTCGTTGTGCTTCTAGCGCCTCCAAATCTCCTACCAAAGTTCCCGCAGCTAACGCCTGACAATCAACTACAGTTATCACGCCATCTACTGTTGCACCGTTACGAATTTCGGGCCAGCGAAACGCTTGGACTAAAGGTTTGGGAAGTGCTAATCCAGAGGTTTCAATAAACATACAATCGATGCGATCGCGTCGTTCTAACAATTGTTGCATAGTAGGAAAAAACTCTTCTTGTACCGTACAGCACAAACAACCATTAGTTAATTCGACAATATTATCGACGGGATTATCTTCTTCATCGCAAATTTGACAGTCTCGCAACAATTCCCCATCGATTCCTATTTCGCCAAATTCATTGACGAGGACGGCAATTCGTCTTCCTTGATTATTTTGTAATAAGTGACGAATCAGCGTAGTTTTGCCAGCGCCAAGAAAACCTGTAATTACTGTGACGGGGATTTTATACATTATTGAAATTAATTTATCGTCGGATGGGTTGATGTTACGAAACTTATCGTAGGTTGGGGAGCCAGTACGGTCTTGGGGTTTCCCCAAGTAGAGTACAAGAGCGTTTGAGGAACGAAACCCAACATCTTCAAAGCTTTTTTTATCTCACGCAGAGGCGCAGAGATGGAAAAGAGAGAAAATGAGAGGTTTGAAGGAGTTTTATTTATGCAGCTTTAATTTCGTCAATCGCTTCTCTAACAATATCCGATGGAACGCGATCGCTTATAGTAACCTTACCAATTTCGGTAGGCAGAATAAATCGAACTTTACCTGCTTTAACTTTTTTGTCGGTTAGTAATAACTTAATTGCTGCTTCGGTATCTAAATCGGCAGGAATTTGTATTGGCAATCCTGCTTTTTGGATTAAATTATTTTGGCGTTTCTCTTCTTCTGGCGTCCACATCTCTAATTTCGTGGCAATTCTTCCCGCAGCAACCATTCCCATTGCTACTGCTTCGCCGTGGTTGATAGCACTATATCCCGTTAAACTTTCGATCGCGTGTCCGATAGTATGACCGTAGTTTAAAATTGCTCTCAATCCCGCTTCTTTTTCGTCTTCTCCTACCACATCGGCTTTCGCTTGGCAAGAACGAGTTAAAATTATTTGCAATAATTCTTCGCTCAAACAAGCAAAATCATCTAATCGTTCTTCACGTTCTAATTTAGTAAATAAATCGGCATCCCAAATTACGCCATATTTAATAACTTCTGCCATTCCCGCCCGAAATTCCCGAACAGGCAGCGTTTTTAATACTTGAGGATCGATTAAAACTAAACGCGGTTGATAAAATGCGCCGATGAGGTTTTTTCCGCTGGGATGATTGACACCTGTTTTACCGCCAATTGAAGCATCGACCATCGCCAGTAATGAGGTAGGAACTTGTACGAAATTAATTCCTCGCAACCAAGTTGCTGCGGCAAACCCCGTCATATCGCCTACGACACCGCCACCTAATGCTACCATCGTCGAGGAACGTTCTAAGCGGTTTTCTAAGGCTGTATCGTAGAGTTGGGAAATTGAATCGAGCGTTTTATGAACTTCTCCTTCAGGAATTGCATGAGTATAAACATCAAAACCCGCTTCTTGGAGAGAATTAGTAGCTATCTTTCCATAATGGTTTAAAATCTCTTGATTGGATACCAATAAAATTTTTTTGCCCAAATTGAGTTGGGTGAGATAATTGCCGAGTTGGTTTAAACTACCAGACGCGATCGCAATTTCATAAGAATTTTCGCTTAAGCAAACCGGAATAACAGAAGACATAGAAGCGATTTTGGGATTACGTAGTCTATATTTAAGCCTATCCGCATCTAGAAAGAAGTTATCGAACTAGAGGCATTTATCTTTTTGCCGTTTGATGTAGTTTGGCTACTCGGTCGGACATTTCTAGGCGCGAACCCATTGCTGAATTCCAGTATACTAGGTTGCCTTGTCATAAGGTGGCGCATCGCATTATATATATTCAGAAACAATACTAAAAGCATTGATGTCACATTTCCTAAGAGCAAAATCTTTGTGTTTTCTCAACGCAAAATTCTACAGAGAATGACAAACATCCAACCATTTGTCAAAATCTCTATCTATTCGAGTGTGGAAGCTAATTTACACTCGTAGGTTAGTGTTAAAGTTAGGTTAAATTTAGGGGTTGCCATTAATTTTATGAGATTTTCGGATAGATTGCGCTTAGCCCTAGCTGTTGGAGTCGCCAAAACCGTCACTGCGATCGTTCGTTGGTTGCGTCTCGGTGCAGCAAGCGTATTACCAGGAGAAATCGCCCGTCGCCTGCATCCTCAGTTACTCTCGCTGTTGTGCGAACAAGTCAAAGGCGGCGTTATTTTGGTAGTGGGAACTAATGGCAAAACCACAACCTCGCTTTTGTTGCGATCGATTTTAGAAGATCGGGGCTGGAAAGTCGCCCACAACGAAACAGGCGCAAATTTACTCAACGGATTGATTACCGCCCTCTTAGGCAATAGCAATCTCATCGGTCAATTGAAAGCCGATTGCGCCATTTTAGAAGTCGATGAAAACGTCTTACCTCTGGTACTAAGAGAATGTCAGCCTCGCTTTATCTTAGGCTTAAACCTATTTCGCGACCAACTCGATCGCTATGGGGAAGTCGATACAATTAGCAGACGCTGGAAAGATGCGATCGCGCCTCTTCCTCAAGATACTGTTGTTATTCTCAATGCAGACGATCCCACGCTTTCTTATTTAGGACAACAATTACCTCAGAAAGTTCGATTTTTTGGCTTAAACGAACCCTCTCTTTATCTCGATGCTATTCCCCACGCTGTAGACTCGATCTACTGTCCTAGCTGCGGGCATCCGTTGCAATACGAAGGCGTTTATCTATCTCATTTGGGCGATTATCATTGTCCTGAATGCAGTTTTCGCAAAGGTCAACTGGCAACTAACAGTCAGGATTGGCCGCAAATTCTCATCGGCGTTTACAACAAATATAATACCCTGGCGGCTGGCTTAGTCGCTCAAGAAATTGGCATCGATACCAACGATATATTTGAGACGATTAAGGACTTCAAAGCGGCATTTGGAAGGGCTGAAGAATTAACAGTTAACGGCAAACACGTCAGAATTTTATTATCTAAGAATCCCGTGGGCATGAATGAAACGATTCGGACGGTCAATCAGATAAAAGCGACGGGAGGGGCTTCTACAACGCTAATGGTCTTAAACGATCGCATTCCCGACGGAACCGATGTTTCTTGGATTTGGGACGTAGATACAGAAAAGCTAGTCGAATCGGGCGGGACGTTGATTGTCAGCGGCGATCGCGTTTACGATATGGCACTGCGCTTGCAATACAGTCAAACGCAGATCGATGGCGATCGCTTAATCGTTACAGAAGATTTAGAAGAAGCGATTGCTTCTGCCTTAAAACGTACTCCTTCCGAGGAAACCCTGCATATTCTTCCTACTTATTCTGCCATGTTAGAAGTCAGACAGATCTTGACGGGACGGAAGATTTTGTAATAAGAATTTGGCAATTTTAGCAGTTTAATTATTGCTTGACTAGATTAGCATATAACGACTTTTATTCCATCAATTTACTGAAAAATCTATTGCAGTCAATAAAGAACAAATAAGAAAATTAGACTTATACCCAATTGTTCGTACATCTATCTCAGGTAGGATAGACAACATAATATTAAAATTTAAATATTGAAATCTCAAATTAAAATTAAAGAACTATCGAAATCTTTACTTTTTACTTTTAGATTAGGAAAGATAGTTACTTCCAACGAGCTAATCTAGTCTATTTTGCTGTGAATAGCTTAGTTATTCGTAACTATACAAGGCAGTCGTCAAGAGAAAAAACATGATTGCGTACAAGCCACTTGTAGTAGGTAGTTTTCTACTTACCCTTTTGTTAGGCGCGGGATTGCCTGCTAGAGCGCAGGCTCCAGATCCCGCAGAGACTGCGCCTGCACCCCAGACGCAACCAGCACCCGCAGCGCCTGCACCCCAGACGCAACCAGCACCCAATACTGAAGTTTCATCAGAAGAACTTCAAAAGTTTGTTAATGTTGTCAAACAAGTACAAACCATTCAGCAAAGCTATGAAGGTCGGATGGCTCAAGCCGTCCAAGGCGTAGGACTCAGCCAAGAGAGATTCATGGAAATCCATCAATCTCAAAAGAATCCTAGCGCTCAGCCGAGCAGCCAAGTTTCTGAAGAAGAAATGAAAAATTACGAGCAAGCTAACGCTCAAGTATCGAAGTTACAGCAAGAAGCTGAAACAGAAATGCAACAAGCACTCCAAACAGAGGGCTTAAATATAGAGCGCTTTAACGAGATTTTTGTAGCGATTCAGCAAGACCAGTCCCTACAACAACAAGTTCAGCAACAAC
>JALOOL010000254.1 GCA_025454425.1 Hydrococcus sp. Prado102
ACACGGCTTAACCCCCATCCTTTGCGTAGGCGAAACTAAAGCGCAACGGGATGCAGGCGAAACGGAGAATATTATTATCAATCAGTTGAAAAAAGACTTAGTAGAAGTCGAGCAAAGTAAATTAGTCATTGCTTACGAACCTATTTGGGCGATTGGGACGGGAGATACTTGTGAATCGAAAGAAGCTAATCGCGTCATCGGTTTGATTCGCGCTCAATTAACCAATCCTAATGTCACTATTCAGTATGGTGGTTCGGTGAAGCCAGATAATATCGACGAGATTATGGCACAACCAGAGATTGATGGCGCTTTGGTCGGCGGTGCTAGCTTAGAGCCCGCGAATTTTGCTCGAATTGCTAATTATCAGCGATTGGGGATTGGGGATTGGTGAAACCTTCGGTAGGGAAAAGGGAGACAAGGGAGACAAGGAGACTTTATTTTGAACTTTGGATCTCGGTTGAACTTTGAACTCTAATTTCGGTTACAATTTATTTCTCATTTTCAATTTTTTCAATTAAGCTTTGAGCCATATCGATCGCGATGGTAATTAACACTTGTTCTTGTTGTCCGTTGCTTCCTTCATCGCTAATATTGAAATAAATGTGAGGATTGGCGAGCATTCCTGCTAATAACTGAGTGGCAATCTGTTTAATTTCATTGGTTTCCATACCAATCTCCTTTTTACAACGACAAAATAATAGGGAGTTCTTTTCAGATTTTCTCTAGTTTACAAGAAGCTTTGCCAACTGTTTTTTGGATAAGCTTGTCTTCGAGCAAGATAATCATCGATTTAAATTTTATAGTGTTTTTCTTTACTTGATGAGGTGCGCCTTAACTTCTGCATAGCTGCCTTTAAACTATAGATCGTGTATCTCATCTAAAAGAGAACCGTTATATGACCATTTCTCAACCCTTTCGAGCGCGTTCGGGATATACTTTACCCGTGTTTGCTTGTGCGTCGGCGATCGCAGCATTACGCTATTTACATCGAGAAGACGTTAGGGATACCATTTCTCTCGATTTAATCGAACCCGCCCAACAAATTGAAATTGCGATCGAACAAGTAGCTAGAATTGGAGAAAATACTGCTCTAGCCATTACTCGCAGCGATCCAGGAGATAATCTAGATTTAACTCGCCATACGCCAGTTTGGGCAATTGTAGAACTGCAACCATCAGATATAAAAGGAGTGATTATTCGAGGCGGCGAGGGAATCGGCAAACAAATCGATCGCCAAGGGGAAGCAGCGATTTATAGCTATGCCAAGCGTGTAATCGAGGAGAATTTAAAACGCCTTCTGCAACCCAAAGAAAAAGCGATCGTAACCATTATCTTACCCGAAGGACGCAGACTGGCGATGGCGACCTCGAATGAAGCTTTTGGGGTAGTAGAAGGACTTTCTTTGCTCGGAACGACGGGAATTTCTCAACCATTAAGCGCGGCGAGTCAGTTAGAAGCATTTCAGGAAGAGATGGCAAAAAAAGCGAAACAATGCGATCGCTTGGTTTTTTGTGTGGGGGAAAATGGTTTAGATTTGGCGCAACAAATGGGGATAAATCCAGAACGTTTAGTAAAAACCGCTAATTGGTTGGGTTCGATGTTAGTCGCCGCCGCCATGCAAGGCGCGCGATCGATATTATTATTTGGCTATCACGGTAAATTAATTAAGCTAGCAGGAGGCATTTTTCACACGCACCATCATTTAGCCGACGGACGCTTAGAAATTTTAACGGCACATTGCGCTCAAATGGGGATACCTGCGCCGATTTTACAACAAATTTTTACGAGTTCTACCGCAGAAGCAGCTTTGAAACTGTTGCGAGAGTTAGACGAACAAGACGGGAGTAATTGGGTAGATAAAGTGTATAGCGAGATCGCCCAAACCATCGATCGCCGTTCCCAAGATTATATTCGCAAGCATACCGAAAAAGAAGTGCAAGTAGGTTCGGTTTTGTTTGACCGAGAGCGATCGATTCTCGTTAGTTCTAGAATGGGGAATATGTTGTTAGCTCGTGGATAACTCAACCTTCGATCGCGTCTCTATACTGCCGATGGACGAATATAATCAGCAGTTAGTCTCTTTCGTTCATCCTCTCGATTGGGTTAATCCTACTCCTGCACCTTTATACGATTTAGTGGTTATCGGTGCGGGTACTGCTGGATTAGTAGTTGCTGCGGGTGCTGCGGGTTTGGGGCTAGGATTAAAAGTCGCATTGATAGAGAAGCATTTAATGGGAGGAGATTGTCTCAATGCGGGATGTGTCCCCTCGAAATGTATAATTCGTTCCTCTCGCGTTGTTGCGGGTATTCGCAATGCTAGTGCTTTTGGGATTAATCCCCCCGATAATATCGAGGTCGATTTTGCCGCTGTGATGCAGCGGATGCGGAAAATTCGCGCCCGAATAAGCCATAATGACTCAGCAAAACGCTTTAAAGATTTAGGAATCGATGTATTTTTAGGCAATGCAGGATTTGTGAGTGCAGATGCGATCGCGGTTGCCGATAAAACCCTAAAATTCAAAAAAGCCGTCATTGCAACGGGAGCAAGGGCAGCACAACCATCGATTCCAGGAATTGAAGAAGTCGGTTATTTGACGAACGAAACCGTATTTTCGCTAACCGAGTGTCCGAAACGATTGGCGGTTATTGGTGGTGGCCCGATTGGTTGCGAGATGGCACAGGCATTTCATCGCTTAGGCGCGCGAGTAACCCTGATTCATCGCGGTACGCATTTATTAAATCGCGAAGATGCTGAGGCAGCAGGGATTATCCAAAACAACTTTATTCGAGAAGGGATTGATGTCATTCTGAACTGTTCGCCAAAACGAGCAGAATTAACATCCCAAGGAAAGGTTTTGTATTGCGATCGCGATGGAAAAGAAATAGCGATCGCAGTTGATGAAATTCTAGCAGGAGCGGGTCGCGCTCCAAACATAGAAGGGTTAAATTTAGAAGCGGTAGGCGTAGAATACGATCGCAATGGCGTTAAAGTTAACGATTACCTACAAACGACCAATCCCAAAATTTTTGCAGCAGGAGATATTTGTCTTAATTGGAAGTTTACTCATGCTGCCGATGCAGCAGCGCGAATCGTTATCAAAAATGCCTTATTTTCCCCTTTTGGATTGGGCAAATCCAAACTCAGCGATTTAGTAATGCCTTGGGTGACGTATACCGATCCAGAAGTCGCTCATGTTGGGATGTACGAAGAGGAGGCAAAAGCGAAAGGAATTAAAACTAATGTTCTCAAAATTGACTTCGATAAAGTCGATAGGGCGATCGCGGATGGGGAAGAAGAGGGATTTGTCAAGATCTTACATCAAGCAGGAACCGACAAAATTCTGGGTGCGACGATTGTAGCGCGTCATGCAGGCGAGACGATTAGCCAATTAACCACCGCGATCGTTGCTGGAATTGGTTTGAATGCGTTATCTAGCGTCATTCATCCCTATCCAACCCAAGCAGAAGCAATCAAAAAAGCAGCAGATGCTTATCGTCGTACCTTACTCAGCCCAAGAACAAAAGGATTGTTAGGTTTGTTGACTAAAATTTCATAAGTATGCGATCGCTTGCAAATTAACTTAAATCGAACACTACAACAAGTTTGCTCGTCACTCTGAGGAATTATTACTCAATGCTTGACACAATCTTTACCGCATTGGTTAAAGATTGTGTTAAAAATTCTTTAATTGAGTTGAAGTAGAGTAGTCCCATGAGTCAGAAACATCGTCGTATTAAGTCGCCTTTAGCATTAACCCTCGCGATCGCCACTTTAACTATCAATCTAACTGCTTGCCAAGACCCCAACGCAACGACTTCTGACGCAGGAGGGCAAGCTTCGCCGCCTTCTTCCGATGCCGCCAGCGGAAGCGAAGGACTGAAACTAGGTGCTTTACTGCCAGTTACCGGAGATCTTTCTGCGATCGGACAAAATATGCCAGGAGCCGCTCAGTTAGCGGTAGATACCATTAATGCTTGTGGCGGAGTCAACGGAAAACCCGTTTCGTTGGTTAAAGAAGACGACCAAACCGATCCTACTGCTGGGGCAGCCGCCATGACCAAACTAGCCGATGTAGATCGCGTTGCTGGCGTAATCGGTTCTTTTGCTAGTAGCGTATCCGGTGCGGCGGTCGATATTGCCGTGCGCAACAAGATTATGTTGATTTCTCCAGGCAGTACCAGCCCCGTCTTTACCGAACGCGCTCAAAAAGGCGAATTTCAGGGTTTTTGGGCAAGAACGGCTCCTCCTGACACTTATCAAGCACAGGCGCTAGCTGCATTGGCAGAAAAAAGAGGTTATAAAAACGTCGGAACTGTCGTAATTAACAACGATTACGGCGTTGGTTTTGAGAAAGCATTTACAGGTTCTTTTGAAAAGTCAGGGGGCAAGATTAGCGATAAAAGTAATCCGGTTCGCTACGATCCCAAAGCGGCAACCTTTGATAGCGAGGCAGCAGCGGCTTTTGCGGGTAAACCTGATGCGATCGCTGCCGTCCTCTACTCCGAGACGGGCAGTTTGCTCATACAAGCCGCTTACAAGCAAGGTTTAATGGAAGGCGTAACGCTGTTGCTAACCGATGGGGTTTATTCAGAAGATTTTGTGAACGCAACGGGCAAAACTCCCGATGGCAAATCGATTATTGCTGGGGCACTAGGAACGGTTCCAGGCGCAGACGGTCAAGCGCTGGCTGATTTTACCAAGCTTTGGAAAGAAAAAACGAATAAAGAAGTGACGGCTTATGTGGCTCATACTTGGGATGCTGCCGTGCTTCTGATGTTAGCTGCCCAAGCTGCTAAAGCGAACACAGGCGAAGGAATTGCCAGTAAAATTCGCGAAGTGTCTAGTTCTCCTGGGACAGCCGTAACCGATCCTTGTAAGGCAATGGAGTTGGTTAAAAATGGCGAAGATATCGACTATCAAGGCGCTAGCGGGAATGTCGATATCGACGAAAATGGCGATGTTATTGGCAGTTATGATGTTTGGACGGTTAAAGATGATGGAACGCTGGAAATTATCGATAAAGTAAATCCCGCTCAATAGTTTTTGGTGACTGGGGATTAGTAAGTGGCGATCGGGCAATTTAGACTTTTGTTATTTTTTCCCGATACCTTAATATTCTAATCCTCTCTCACCCATTCCTTTTACAGATAAAACAAAACCCAATTTTTTACGCTCTAAATTTAGGTTATTGAATTTAAACACTTTTTAAAATCCAAAATACGATAAGGCGATCGAACAGCGTGCCAAAATTACCAAAAAAACTGATGAATTTGCAGAATTGGCTCTTAATCAGACCAAATTAATATTATTCAAAACAGGTAGAGCAAACCTAGATATTTTCAGAAATCGAGAAATTAGGGTCGTTTGAATAATCTTTCGAGATCGTATCTTTTAATGAGATAAACTTGATAATAATCAATAATTAAGTAAATTAATAATGGATACTATGACAATAATCTCTGTGGTAATCTGTCTAGCCCTGCTAGGAATCACAATTTGGGTGGTTGAGTCTTATCAGCAGGAGATGAGAACAGTGAAGAAACGCCTTCCTCTAAACTCTTAAATAAGAGTTAATCTTTAGGATATTGCACAAAAAGTTTAAGAACTTGCGATCGCGCCACTAACTCATCCTAAAGACGTTTGTCGCAAGCAGATTTGGCTTTGTTGAGTTTAGTTAAGTTTTACTTCCCTCAAACGCCACTAGTGACAATTGATATTATTTTTTTTCTCGATCTCTCAGTTTCTACTTGACCTGTCCTTATTTATAAATAAAGCCATGTCCGATTTTTGCTGATGTAAATTTAAATTGTTGAATTGGGAACACTTTTTAGAAGAGGGAGTAATAACCTTGTGACTTTCTCTCTTCAGGGTTTGACTAAAGGTGTATATGTCCCATTCAACTGCGATCGCTCAAGAACAACTCAAATACTCTTATCTTCTTTTAACCCATTTAGTTTGTGCAGATCGCCAGATCCATTCAGAAGAGGCGAAAGCACTGCGAGAATTAGCACAAGAAGCCAACATCGAACAAAATACGCTTGTAGAGATGGAAAAAATCCTATCTTATGAGGAAAACCATCTCGTACTTGAAGATGTGGCTGCTAATGTGCCGCTAGAACAACAATCTGAGACGATGCGGCAAGTTCTAGCTATTGCCTATACTGATGGCTTTTTTGCGCCTTTAGAGCGAGAAGTCGTCAACAAAATCGCACAAATTTGGAGATGGTCGCCAAGGGAAATAGACAAGATACTTGAAGAAGCAGAAGGATTTAAACCCAAACTTTCTAATAATAATGAAGCACAAGAGCAATTATCTTTTGCTGCTCGCCTACTAAAAAACGAGTATAGATCTTCCTTATCTCGCGCCGTAATTCATTTAGCAAAACAGCTTGCTCCTGAAACAATCGAGCGTAAAATCGAACAGTTAGAACGAGAAATCCTGCTCAAAGGGCCAGAATACGATAAAGCGATCGAACAATGTGCAAAAATTGCCAAAGAAGATTATAAATTTGCAGAATTAGCTCTTAATAAAACAGAATCAGAACTATCTAACTTAGCTAACAATCTAAAACAAACCATTGAACAGATTCAGCACAAAAATAGTAATAATGCAAAAGCAAACACTGCTAAAGAAGTTGCTAATCAATTAGAAAGTAGTAGAGAGTGGTTAAAAGCAGAAATCGTTAGAGAGTTAGAAAATGTGCGAGAGTCTCTTCACGCTAAACAACGCGCTCTTAAACATTTTAGTATCTCCTTTATGGGTAAAACTAAAGCAGGAAAAAGTACGCTTCATGCGATTATTACTGGTGAAGGATGGAATGCTATTGGTGTAGGAAAACAGCGCACAACTCGTTTAAATCGAGTTTATGAATGGAAAAATATTCGCATTGTTGATACTCCTGGGATTGGTGCGCCTGGAGGAGAAAGTGATGAGGAAATTGCGAGAAATGTTATCGATGAATCAGATGTGATTTGTTATGTGGTGACAAATGACAGCATCCAAGAAACAGAGTTTCAATTTATGAAGCTCTTAAAAGAAAAAGCTAAACCTCTAATCATATTACTTAATGTTAAGTATAATCTACGCGATCCGCGCCGCTTAGAACATTTCTTAAACAATCCCGATAAGCTGTTTGCAATGGATGGCAATATTAGCTTATGACAAAAGCTATCGTTGGAAAATGATGCTTGTCATCAACAAGATGTCTGATGAAGCAGGAGAAGATGAAGAAAAAATAGCTAACTATCGTAAGAGTCTTGCTGAAGCATTAAAACCCTATCAGTTAGATGAATTTTCAGTCAGCTTTATTGACGCAAAAGATTATTGTGAAGGTGTTGATGAAGATGATAATTTTTTAATGGAAATAAGCCGTTTTCCATCTTTTATTGAAGAACTCAATAAATTTGTAGAAAGTAGAGCATCTTTAACACATTTTGACACTCCAGTACGAATGGCACTAAGTTCTATAGATGAGGCTCAATTAAGTTTTACTCGCAACTCTACTGAAGACTCAGCCTTTTTTGAAATTCTTAATCAATTATCTCGCAAAATTCGTAATGAGCGTAGCCGTCTCAAAACTAAAGTAGAATCCATTTCTTTAGCGATGTCATCAGCTATAGCTCAAGAAGGAATAATTTTTGCAGCAGAATTAGGAGAAATAAAGAACAAAGAAGAATTAGAAAAATTAAACAAACAAGCTGGGACAAATGTGCAAAAGCATTATGAAAAAGCAGAAATAGAAATCGGAGAAATTATTCGAGAAGCGATTGATTCAATCCAACAAGAAATTCAAGACGTACTAAATGGTAATTTAGTACAAGCTTTTTTAACACGATTAGAAACTCAAGAACAAAGCTCAGATTGGAAGAAAAATTTTAATTTTCATGAAAAGTCTGACTTTGACGATAATTTCAAAAAGCAAGTTGAAATGCTTAAAAAAATTGGCGAAAATGTAGGTGTTGGCATTAGAAAATTAGCTACTGACAGTGCAACAACTGTAAATCAAGGATTTTTAAGTGCGTCTAATGTTGCAGGTAGTAATCTGCATCAAGGTGTTTATGCTATTGGGAAATTTTTAGGCGTTGATTTTAAACCTTGGCAAGCTGTAAATCTTGCTAAAGATATTGCTAATGTCATGGCATTTGTCGGCCCAATTTTAGTAGTAGCTTCATTATGGATGGATGTTAAATCAATAGAAAAAGAGAAAGAACGAGAACAAGAACTAGCTAACGCTCGTCGCGATATTACAAGCCAATTTGTTAAAATCGCTAAAGATATTGAAAGTCAAAGATATGCTCAACTTAGAATGATAGATGAACAAATCTATGGAACAATAGAACAACAAATTGCCGAAGCTCGCAAACAACAAGAAGACGAGATCTCGTCCTCAAACACTTGGATGAAGCAACTGATAGAAATTCGTCAAGAGTTTGAATCAATTCTTAATGAAATCAACGCAATTTCAAAATAGTCGCGATCGCGTCTCACAATAAATTGTTTATTAAGTTTCTTGCGTTATCATGGCTAACGGCTTAATTTCTTCAACCGTTTTGCCAAGGGATAGATTTTCTTCTATGCGATCGAGAATTAGCTTAGCAAGCATTTTATTAATAAAATGAATTTCCGATCGCGAATCGTATTTAATAACAACTTCATAAATTTTTTGGATTTCTTCTCGATTCGATCTTGAAAGATTAACTTTTTTTTGTTTCTTACTTACTCGAACAGCTAGATTTTTTTCAGGACTTAAACCCTCATCCCAATAAGCTCTGTAAATATAATAATCCTCATTTTTATAAAACTTTAAGACGGGAAGATATGGGATTTTTAACAAAGATAAATTATCTTCCTTGCCAATCTTGAAATATCCGTAAGTTTTTTCCTGTTTTGTAAAGAGTTTTTCTAAAGCTATTGACAAAAACGGATACTTGTCACTATTACTCATTTCAAATTTATTGGATTGTGAACTAGTTTTATCCATATTTTCTAGGTTTGGTAACTCGTTTTAGGCTAATTATATGAACTACACGCTACCCGCCTACGGCTGAGGTAGCGGTTTCTGTCGTCTCAATGCCCCAAGTTGCCTCATACTTCCGATTAGGGTCGAGGAGTATGTTGCCATAACTCCCCTCCCGTCCGAAACCGAGCGTGATA
>JALOOL010000532.1 GCA_025454425.1 Hydrococcus sp. Prado102
AATTTTCGAGAACAATTATTAAACAATGAATCGCTCATTATTCACCTGGCTACTCACGGAATTTTTAGTGGAACTGTCGAGAGAAGTTTTTTGCAAACCTTCGATCGCCCGATAAGTTTAACCGACCTCGAATCTTTCTTAAATAAGAGCCAACAAACGATTGAATTATTGACGTTAAGTGCTTGCCAAACTGCCGCAGGTAATGACCATCGACGGATTCAATCTCGAAGAAGAAAGACAAGGTTCCGAACCGACTCCAGCGACATCTCAATCCTCGCCACCAGAAACCGTTTATATTTCTTCTATGGCTCCTTGGAAACCAGGCGATCCGATCGTAAGCCTAGAAAACGTACCGGATTTCATGAATGAATACGGCGACCAAGTAGCGGCTGAAGTCATGGCAAATTTTCCCGACCTTCACGCCAAGCTCGATTTTCCTCTAGCTGGCGGCGAGGAATTAAACCCTGCCGATGCCATTAGAAAAGTGACTGGGCGCATTCCCCTACTTCCTCTAGCCGACCAAGAAAAACTATATGACCTCATCGAACGCGAATATCGAGAACTGGTAGAACGTCAGGAAGCATTGGGCGAGAGTATTTTGGAGGCACAGACATTTGACTTGGATGCCTGTACCATGGCACGAATGGAGGTCATTGGGGCAGACTTTGGTATCGACTCGCCTTTTACCAATGCCGTTTATTTGGAAGTCGTCGATGCAAAGATTCCTCGCAAGCCATTAACGACTTTGCAAGCGGTCAACAGTATTCGCAATAATTTAGGTTTATCTGAAGTTAAGGAGAGCGACGAGCATGACTTTGAAGAAGCTGAAGAAACGGCGCAGCAAATCGTTGCCGAAAGAATCGCACAGTTAGAAAAACAACTCGTCGAATATCGCGATCGCTCTTTTTCTCGACTCAAAAATCCCGATGCCATTGTTAAATTTGACGAACGGTTAGAAAAACAGCAGAATCGCATCCAAGACATTTTAGAAGAATATGCGCTCGGAGCGCCCGTTCGCCTAATAACTCCTAACAACAATGTTTTTTACGGCGTAGTTGCAAAAACCTGGCAAGCGGGAGGGCAGGAAAATCCCGTCGCTCCGTCAGGATGGCGGATGCAAGTATTGTTGGCAGATCCGGCAAGAGAACTCATCGTTCCTTTTTCGAGAATCAATACCGATAAAGATAATGCCATTCGCATGACCGTTCAAGAGCGAGACTGGGAGGGAAACGATGTTTATGAAAGCTTCGACCTCAAGCAAGTTCAAGAGCGAGAACAGCGTCAAATCTTTACGGGAAATCTGCTGAGGGCATTCGAGCAGTTTTCAGAAGGCAAGTTGATTAACTTCACCGACCATCGGGGGAGTATTCGTCAGGGCATTATTACGCCCAAAGAGTTTGAGATCGAGCAAGTGTTGCAGCAGCAACCCGTTTTCATGCCGACAGTCAGCGATGCCTATCGCTTTTTGTACGAGGTAACGAACCGAACCGGACAGTTAAAAACGGCGGACGAATTACTAATTGTTAAATGTTACAAACAGGGAGATAGCTTATTGTTGCTTGCGCCGAGAGCCAAAGATGCAGGAGGGCGATATTACCTCGATTCTGACCTTTTGGCTGCGGCTGGCAATGAGTTTTATTCGACGGGCGATCGCATGGAATGTATCGTAGAAAGCGATAAAATCGAATCGGTTCTAGAAACCATAATGCAGCGCAAGCACTGGCAGCTTGCTGCTTTTGAAGGGCAAAGCTTAGCTCTTGAAATGCTCGATATTTCGCTTCCTACGCTAGAACCGTTCTCCTCTGATATTTTGGAGGCTTCTGTTGAGACTCGGAGCGATTTAGAAGGGTTAAAAGAATCTCATTTGCCAGAACAATCCGATTCAGTTGCTAGCGAAAGTGTTTCTGTAAAGGAGCAACAAGAAGCAGAGCGACAGCAGTCTTCAGAAACTGAAGTAACTGCCCTCGCAAGCAATAAACTGGAGAGTTTAAAAGACGAATTGGTTAAAACCTGGCAACCATCGCTTTTTCATACGGAACCTTATGTCGCTTCTCCCCAAAGTCAAGGCGTAAAAAATTCTTCTGCTTGGGATGTAGTAGATGACGAGGAGTTGACCGACTTGAGGGAAGGTCAGATAGAGACAGTTTCACTATCTTCTGACGCTATCTCATCGCCATCCGAAAATCAAAATTCATCGGCTCTGCCGTCAATAACAACCAATGAAGAGAAAGATAATACCAAGAATTCTAATGTATTTGAGGACAGTTTAGACTTAAAGGAATCCAAAACCCCTTCTCTCCACGACCTGCGGGATTGGTATCGAGTGGCGGGAGCGTTGGGTAAATCGCAAGAATATCGCGATCGCATTGTTGACGGGCAATGGCAGCGATGAAAAGCGATTTTTCTGCCTATCAAGCGACTTTAAATTCTCTTAGAGAATGGGAACGAGCGGCAAAAGACTTAGGAAAATCCGACAAGTATTTGGAGAGGATTGTTACTGTAACTCGCGAGTTTGAAGCAGGAACGCCTCTGTCGGAGCGAGCAAAAGCAACGATGGGTGAAGATGTTGTTTTGTTTAACAAACGGCGCGATCGCGTTCTGTCATGCAGTCAAAAGCCAGAAATTTCTCTTGATGTTTGAAAATTGGCAATTTTGCCATGTATGCTGTTTTGTTCGATTTCTAACGATTGTCAACAGACGTTTATGACGGCACTTGTACTCGTTGCGCTAAATCTTGTCCCAACCGGGTGAAGTGACTGGGATTTAATGTAAGTAGTAGATCGACTTCGGCTTTGAGAGCCGCTTGGGCAATCAGTGCATCAAAAATTCCGCCACCTGGAAGGTTAAGCCTAACCATACGGGCGATGGCTTGTTGGTAATCATCAGCCGCGAGCGGAATTGCTGCAAACAATTGGAGGTTCTCATCGAGTAAGCGTTGGGCGAGTACTGGAGAAATTGGCGGTCTTATAGGTAAACGAGTTAGAACCGAATAAAGTTCAGCCAAAGTATGGGTGGAAATATAACCGTCAACTTCCTCTTCTTGTACCTGTTGTAACCACGGCAGACAAACAATATGTCGAGGATGGCTAACTTCAAAAGCTGCTACCAACACAGATGTGTCAAACAGGACTTTCATAATCTGCGATTAAGCCACTGAGTCGTTCTTCCCGCATTCGATCGACAGCAATTTCTAAATTATCAATTGGAGTAGATTGAACGACTAAAGCGGTTCCAACTCGGTATACCTGGGGTTCGGCATTGAGTAAATTCTCGATCGCAGCTTTCAAAAAAGCTTCAGCACTCATGCCCTGCGCTTCGGCTTGAGCTATCAAGCGAGCTTCTGTTTCTGGGGTTAATTCAACAGTAATTGCCATAAAATCATCCAATCTTTTTTAATTTGATAACCACTAGCGCCAGCCGACTTTCTTAAAAATTAATGCTGGTATTTTCTCTCTAGTCGTTCTCGACGCTGACAACGAAGTTCGGCTTCAATCGTCGCTAATAATTCATCCATTTCTAAGCCTAAAATATCCAATTGTCGGCTCACTTTTTTTAGATTTTCTACGCTATTTTTTCTGGTTTTTTCGTCGGGAATTTTAAGCGATTCAGTCATGATAAGTTCCAATTTCCTTTGACTTCTTTAATACTTGCCTCAGCAGCATCAAGGTTTTCTTGAGTTCGTTCAATTGTCTGTATTAGTAAATCTAGCATAGCTCTTTGAGCTACGGGTTGAATTTCTAAGATTCTTAGCAAGATATTATTTAATCCCGTGAAACGCTCAGTTAGTTTCTCTCTAACGCTGTAGAGTTCATTCAGTTCGGCGATCGTTTCTTCTGTCTCTCCATATCGATCTAACAGTTGCCATTCTATAGCCGAAGCGGTTTCTATTTGTCGGGCCAATTGCCTCTGTAAAGTAAAAATTCTATTGAGTAATTCATCGGATAATTTAGCCATAATTTAGATGAGAACAGGGAAAAATCGCTTCCATTCATTTGTTTCTACAGTATCGGGCAAAATTTGTCCAAATTGCTTTTCTAGCTTCACCAAGAGCCATACAACAGCGTTAGCCGCATTAGATAACAAACCCGTACAATCGAATTACAGTTCTAGATCGGCTGATTGCTGTTTGGAAATAAACCGTTCTGGCTGAGAAATCTGTTGCTGGGGCATTCGCGCTATTGCACCCTTAACGATCGCCTCAACGTATTTTTGAGCCTGAATCTCAGAATCTTGTCGCAGTCGCAGAACTTCTGGGTCGGATTCTAGCATCATTGCGATCGCGGCTTCATCATGACCGTCTTTCATCGCTGCTAAGGCTATAGTCGTGCTTCTACGAACGGGACTGTTTGTTTCAATTCCCTGACTGTACTTATTCCATAAAGCTTGAGGAGATAAACTTTGTTGTTGCAGTTGTCTGTAAGCTTCAATATCATCCCGCATCGAGGATTTTGCTGGCTCTGAAAGTGGAATAGGTTGAGGAGCA
>JALOOL010000255.1 GCA_025454425.1 Hydrococcus sp. Prado102
GAGGCTTTTGAGAGGACGAGTTTATCGCCTCGAAGCCTTAATGAATGGCTTGCTAGAATATTCCAGAATCGGTCGTCTCAAAACGACTATAGAAACGGTAAATGTTTCCAACCTTTTAAAAGACATCATTAAATTTCTCGCGCCGCCTCCCTCATTTGCGATCGAAATCGACCCGACAATGCCCGTACTGAGAACCAAAAAACGATTTCTGCACGAAATCTTTCTCAGTCTGATCGACAACGCCATCAAACATCACAATCGCACCGAGGGACGGATTAAAATTTCCGTAGAAGAACGCCCCAACGATTATAAATTTGCCGTCGCCGATGACGGGCCGGGAATTGCACCAGAATTCCACGAAAGAATCTTTACGCTATTTCAAACCTTGCAGCCCCGCGATGTTGTAGAAAATACGGGAATTGGTTTATCTTTAGTCAAAAAAATCTTAGAAACTGAGGGTGGAGAGGTTTGGCTAGACTCTCAATTAGGTAAGGGATCGACGTTTTATTTCACTTGGCCAAAACAAATGATGAATGAGTAAGTCGATAATATTTAGGTAGAATAATGTTCGACTAGTCAAGTATTAAAAAGATTTTTATATGACGGCTCGACAATCGACCCATCTTTCTGTTGAAGAAGCGCTGCAACTGCTCAAAAAGTTTAGCTGTTTGGCAATTGGGCAAAGCCCACGCAACGCGATCGCAACTGTAGAATTAGACATCGAACCCGAACAATTGCGTCAAGCTTTATTACTAATAACCAGCTTATCGGAGTGGGAGAATTTGGGAATTTGCGCCGATGATGCCCAACAGGGTTTCGCCGCTTTATCGAGTTATTTAAACGCACTGGGTTATCAAGCAGATTGCGATCCGAGTGTAGCAGGCGATATTGAAGGGGCAATTTATATCAAATTTAATACCCAAAAAATGTCTTGTTACTGCGATTTTTATACTGGAAGTTACCGAGGCGTTTTGGTTTCTTGTCAATCTGACAACGATATGCTAGTCGGCACTTACGGTCATTTTCCGCTAGATTTATTTACTAATTTATGAAAACGCTTATCCTTTGGCTGATTAAAGGCTATAGACTATTTATCTCCCCTTTATTCGCGCCGAGTTGTCGCTATCATCCTACTTGTTCTAAATATGCCCTAGAAGCCGTCGAACGATTTGGGGCAATACGCGGTAGCTGGTTGGCTATCAAACGCATCCTGCGATGTCATCCCTTTCATCCTGGCGGTTACGATCCCGTCCCGCCACTAAAATCAAAAAAATAATTTTCTTTTTAAACCAAAGTAGCGCTAAATTCAAAGGAAGTTGAGTTACGCGATCGCAAAGATATGAGAGGAAAACACAGCAGAAGACAATTTCTCTGGTTTGGAACGGCTATTACCAGCATTTTATTCCTCAAAGCTTGCGAAAATAATTCAAGTCCAACCTCAGATACTCCTCCAAAGCTAAAAGCGGCTATCGTTCTTCCTGGAATAATTACTGACAAAGCTTGGAATCAAGCAGGATACGAAGGAATTAAAGCGATCGAACAAAAATTAGCTGCCGAAATTGCCTATGCCGAACAAGTAGGACAAGCAGAACAAGTCGAGGCAATCTCAGATTTTGCTCGTCGCGGCTATAACTTAGTGTATGCCCACGGAGGACAATTCGATGCTGCTATCCAACAAGTAGCCCCGCAGTTTCCCGATACTTTTTTTATCGGCGTTAACGGCGCAGTCGAAGGAAAAAATATGGCTTCTTTACGCATCGATCACTTGCAAGCGAGTTATCTATGCGGCATCATCGGGGCATCGATGACAAAATCGGATCGCATGGCTTATATTACCGCCCAATCTTTTCAAGCAACCGATGAAGAGTTGCGCGGGTTTCAATTGGGCGCACAATCGGTTAATCCCAAGGTTAAAGTTAGCGTCAGTTATACTGGAGACTGGAACGACGCAGCTAAAGCCAAAGAAGCAACTTTGGCGTTGATTTCTTCGGGGGCTGATGTCATTTTTCAATGGTTGGATAATGCTAGTCCTGCGGTCTTACAAACAGCCAGCGAGAAGAAAGTTTTTGCTTTCGGCAATACGGTAGACCAATTAGACATCGCCCCAGATTCGGTTTTGACTACGCCTGTAAAACGTTTGGATTTAGCTATTGAATACATAGCACAATTATCCGTGGAGCGAAAATTAGAAGGCAAAATTTATACGATTGGTTTAGAAAAGCCAGATATTCTTTATTTGGGCGAGATGAGTCCTAAAATTCCCGCAGATCTCAAAGCGCAAGTCCAAAAAACTGAAAGTGCGATCGCATCTCAAAAACTTAGCTTTGAACCCTGTCAAGAAGCTGGCAAGTCAACTCGCTGCATTAAAGGAACTGTCTAGAATTGTACGCCCCGTCTCTCGCCTTTCATCGGTAAATTGTTAACTTTTTATAAGCCATAACCCTAAAAATAATCTTTTTGTCGTGTGGTGTGAAAATTTAGAATCAAATGGGTATATTGCTAAATAGGTAGCTAAGCTTATGCGTTTTAAAAAGACGGAGAGTTTAGTAGCAACAGCTTAAAAATTTCATCCATAGCGGAGCTATAAATAATAAAGCCGCAATAAGGCAAAACAGTTTAAGACGATCGACATGACTAATTTAGCCTCTCCAAATATCACATTTAGTCCTAGCGAGTTGCCAAGCCGACTTGTCTCGACCACCAAAGAATTAGGTACTGGGTATTGGCAGTTTGAGTTGACCGATGCCCCAGAAGCAAGCGATCCTAAAGCCCATTGGTATTTGGCGATCGTTCAAGGACGAGTGGTTTTCTCTGGGACTCAACCCCTGTCATGGCGATCGCTATGTCAGACTCTGCAACGTTATTTGCCGAGTATGCGGACTGCTAGTGCCAAGCAAATTTTGAGCGAAATAGAGAAAGATTTATCGGCGCAAGAGTTGAAAATGCTCTCTCAAGTCTTGTTAAAAGCCGAGAAAGCGCTTTCTCTACAGCGTCAGGATGTAGTAAAGGCGATTCACTTACAAATTCTTTCGGACTTGGATACCTATTTATTCGATGCTAGGGGCAATGGTCGTTACTTAATCAATAATTCCTTAGTTTTGCAAACCCCTTTTTCTGGCTTCAAATTGGAAGACTTAATCTTTCAAGCACAAGCACGCCAAGACGAATGGAGAACTTTACGACGTTATATCCCCTCTATGCAAGGTACGCCAATCGTCAATCCAGAAGCAATGGCAAGCGCTAATTTAGCACCAGAGCGGAAGCAGCTAATTGAAAAGCTGACCAATTTGGGCAAACCCCTGAGTATGCTTGCGCAAATAACAGCCAAAGACCCCCTAGAAACGGCAAAAATGTTTGCCAAGCTGATAGAGAAGGGCTTTGTCACTTTGGAACTTCCGCCTGAGATTGTTTCTAAATTGGCTACCCCAGAAGTTTTTATCGTAGATGACTCGCCCCTCTTTCTGCAAAAGTTTCAAGCTGTAGTCACCAAATGGGGCTATCGCGTCAATATTTGGAACGATCCCGCAACAGTTATAGAAAAGCTCGTACAAGCTAATCCATCGATTATTTTTATAGACATCAATATGCCAGGGATGTCGGGATTCGATTTGATTAAGGAAGTACGGCGACAACCGCAACTAACTAACATACCTTTAGTGCTGTTGACGGCAGAAAATTCGCTTTCCAACCAGTGGCGGGCTAAGTGGGGAAACTGTAAATTTATTGCCAAACCGCGATCGCCAGAGGAAATCGCCGACTTTCAAGTAGAGTTGCGGCAATTACTCCAAGAGGTAGCGCCAGTCTGTCAATAAACAGCAATGCAATTTTAATTATTGTTTTGATTTCATTTAGGAGAAAATTACCAATGCGGTTTTTAGTAGTAGACGATAGTTCGGTAGATAGACGCTTTTTGGTGTCTCTTTTACAAGAAATGGGGCATCAAGTAGATGAAAGTGAAACGACAGCAGGAGTTCTCGACAAAATCATGTCAGAAAATTACGGTGCAGTATTTTTAGATATTGTCATGCCAGAACAAGATGGCTACAAATTCCTTAGAGAACTACGTACCAATCCAGCAACTGCAAAACAACACGTAATATTTTGCTCTAGCAAAAAAACCCCTATCGAAGTTAACTATGGTATCAAACGAGCCGGGGCAGATGCTTATATTACTAAACCTGCCACTCGTGAAAGTGTTAGCGAAGTTTTAGAAAAAGTACCGATGACGTAATCTACGGCTGAAAGCTAGACGAGATAAAGATTCTATAAACTTTTTAGCGGAGGCGATATCTCCTATCCCACTAAAGTTTAACGATAGTGAGAGAGGTGATGGCGAAATCAGATGACAGACAGATCGGATGTATTGGGGATTAACCCGATTGCAACACAGCGTTTTCTTTTGGCTCAAATCGAGCAACTGACATTAGTTATTTCATCGGAGTTAGTGGCAGAAATTCTGTTAATCGAGCGATCGCAGATTCTTCCTCTACCCTTTTATAATCCGGTCATTCTAGGTTGCTTTCACCACGCCGGACAAATCGTGCCCCTAATCGCTACAGATCGTCAGTTGGGGATTCGCATGACTTCCCCGACGCGAGAAATTTCAACCGTCGTTCGTTTGAGCGAGTCAGCCGAACACCTCGCAGGAGTGGGGTTATTAGTAGATAAAGTTTTAGGCTCTCAAACGGGCGATCTCTTACCAGTAGAAATCTTTGACTCGGATATTTATTTTCCCGCCACAGAAAGCGACGCTCCCATAAAACTATTTACCCCACAACTGTTAAGCGGCGATCTGTTTGCGCCCCTACGCTGGCAAGCTGACTCGTCAGTAGCAAGATAGAACCTGTTTGCTGCATAACTAACTTATCGCTTCACTGCACTCTCAAAACTACTGTAGGAAAATCTCATGACTACAACCCTAGACAAGCTATCAAACACTCAACCTCAAAACGGATTGGGGCTGAAAAAGCTCTTGAGCGAGCGCGTAGTTGAAATTATTAGCGTCGCTTTGTTAGTTACCCTTGCTTTATTCGGCGTATCGAGTTGGACGATTTGGAATATCTATCAAGGATTTAGAGATAAAGTCACCGAGCAGTTTCGCTTAAAGGAACTGATCGGCAATGCGACCTACCACGACGAATCGCTAGGTTTAGGAGCTTATATGTACGTCACTACAGGGGAGTCGCAGTGGCTTGATTACTACAGAAAAGCCGAGCCATTACTCAATCAAACCATTGAAGAGCTAATTCAAGTCTCACCTCAAGCCAAAGCTGATTTTGCCCAAACCGAAGCAGCCACTGCCAAGTTATACGAATTAGAAGTGCGTGCCTTCGAGCTAGTCAGTCAAGGGAAAAAAGAACAAGCGCAAAAAATTGTCTTTGGTCAAGAGTATGGCGAGCAAAGACAAATCTATGCGGCTGGAATACAAAATACCTTAACTAATTTGAAAACGTCTGTAGACAAAGAGCTAGAGAGTTACAGACAAGCGCTATTTCAGTCGCTCATTTTTGCCGCAATCAGTCTGCCATTGCTAGTGCTAGCTTGGGTCGTTATTTTTTGGGCAGTGAGAACCTATACCCAGGAGCGCAACAAAGCACAAAATGGATTAATGGAATCGCAAGCCTCCTTGCAGCGGCTTAATGAAGAACTTGAAGGGCGAGTAGAGCAAAGAACTAAGCAGCTAGCCGAGCAGGAGCAAGCAACCAGAGAAGAAAGCGAGGTCTTGCAGGTAGACGTAGTGAACTTACTCGATGTAGTATCCGAAGTAGAAGGCGGCGACTTAACCGTACAAGCACCCGTAAGCGATCGCGTGACGGGATTGGTAGCCGATACCTTTAACCGCTTGACCGAAGAACTAGCAAAAGTCCTGGGTCAGGTAGTAGGCGCTTCGCGTCAAGTTTCCCAAAGTGCCATTAACCTAGAAGAAATCGCTGCCACGGTAGCAACGAACGCCGAGCAACAAGCGCAAGGGGTTACGCAAGCGTTAACCTTGTCCGAGCAAGTCGAACATTCTGCCCAAAATGCTACTCAACAGGTTCAAATATCTAACCAAGCACTGCTAGATTTGAGTGCAACGGTACTCGACGGTCAAACGGCAATGACTGGACTGACTCAGGGAACCGAGATTCTTCGCCAAGGGAGCGATCGCATCGTTCAACAAATGAAGACGCTAGGGGAATTTGTCGGTCTAGCAGAACAATTTGTACGAGATCAAAGTCAAATCGCTTCTCAGACGCAGGTACTAGCGCTTAACGCTTCCTTGGTAGCCGCCCGTGCCGCCGAACAACAGAATCCCAGACAGTTCCTCGTCGCCGCCAAAGAATTTGAAGCGATCGCCGACCAAGTGAGCAAACTAGCTCAGCTAACGAATGACGGTCTGAGCGTGCTAGAGCAACGGACGACGCAAATTCAAAACGTAGTCTCTATGGTGGATGCCGAAGTCCAGAACCTCGGCGGACTCGTAGGAGGGTTCACTCAAGGGGTAGAACAGTCAACCCAAGTATTTGACAGCGTACAATTGGTAGCAACCGATGCCGTGAGATCGGGCGAAGCGGTTTCCGAATTGAATCAAGAAATTATTAGTTCGGTTCAGTCTACCGCAACTGCCATGAGAAGCATTGCCGACATTGCCCAACGTACCGCCCAACTCACTCTAAACGCGCGCTCTCAATCCGAAGCAATGGGACAACTATCAACCCAGCTATTAGAGCGCGTCGAGTTCTTCCGCTTGCCAGAGGAAGCGATCCAACAACAAGAACCGAGCGATCTGGCTCGTTCCCAAGAAAATACCATTGATGTCGCGATCGCTAAGTAAGAGAGACAAGGAAGACAGAGGAACTAAATATTTATGGCTTTAGGGGAAGATGTTGTAACTTTGGGCGATCGCGACTTACTAACCCTTCCCGATTTACTTCCAGGATGGCAGATAGCCATATCGGATTTATGGGCACCCGAATTTGATTGAGAAACTAAATACTTATGACTTTAACAGTAAAAGATATTGAAAAACTGCAATCAGAACATCCCGATTGGCGCATGGAGTTGGTAGATGGGGAAATTATTGTTATGAGTCCTTCGGGATACGAATCAGAAGAAGTTGCCACGAACTTTAGTATTGAGTTGGGTGGCTGGGTGAAACCTCGTAAGTTAGGGCGCGTAACGGGTTCTAGCGCGGGATTTATCCTTCCTGACTCAGATACTCGCGCTCCTGATGTATCTTTTGTGCGAGCAGAACGTTTAAAACGCAGTCCTCGCTCTTTTGCCCAACTCGCCCCCGATCTTATGGTTGAGGTCAAGTCTCCTAGTGATAACTTAACCAAATTAAAAGAGAAAATTCAAGACTTTTTAAATGCTGGAACGCAAGTCGGTATTTTAATTAACCCAGAAATCAAAACCGTTGAAATCTATCGTAGGGGGGAAGATGTTGTAATTTTGGGCGATCGCGACTTACTAACCCTTCCCGACTTACTTCCAGGATGGCAAGTCGCCATATCGGATTTATGGGCACCCGAATTTGATTAAAAAACTATTGAAATTACTTAAAACTGAAAAATTTAGGAAATATTTATGAGCCTTACACCTTCGACTATCCCAGATGAAAAAGTCAATCCTCAAACTCGTGACAACTTTTTCGAGCGGTTACAAAAATTGTTTGCCACTCGCGTAGTAGAAACAGTAAGTATCTCCTTGCTATTGAGCTTGCTTGCCCTCGGCGCTTCAAGCTGGAATATCTGGAGTGTTTATCGTGCCTTTAAATTAGTCATCACCGAGGACATCAAACTCAGAGAATTGAGCGATCGCACAATTTACCTTGACGAAGTTTTAACAATGTCAGCTTCTATGGCGGCTAGTTCTGGCGATCTTCAATGGGTGAAACGCTACCAACAATACGAGCCAGAATTAACCGAGGTAATTAATGAAGTAATCCGAAGATCGCCAGAGGCTCAAGCTGATTTTGACAAGACAAAAATAGCCAATGACAAACTAGTTGACTATGAAACGCGAGCGTTCGAGCTATTGCGTCAGGGAAAAAAACAAGAGGCTAATCAACTTTTGTTTGGCAAAGACTATGCAGCTAACAAGAAAATATATGCTCAAGGCGTTCAAAATACGTTGGGGCAAATTCGAGCTAGAGTAGATAGCCAACTGCAAACTTACGAGCATCGTCTGTACTGGTCGGTTGTCTTGGCAGGAGCAACTTTTATTTTGCTGATACTAGTTTGGTTCATCATTGTTTACTCGATCGAAACTTATACTAGAGAGCGCGATCGCATCCAGCTATCTTTGTTGAATTCTCAAACCTCTTTGCAAGAAGGCAATAAAATTCTCGAACAACGCTCTGAGCAGTTGGAGATACAGACTGAGAAATTAGAAGCTTTAGAGAGGGCAACCCGGCAAGAAAGCGAAGTTCTACAAACCGATGTAGGCAATCTGCTCGATGTAGTATCGGCAGTAGAAGATGGAAACCTGACCGTAGAAGCGCCCGTGAGCGATCGCGTGACGGGTTTAGTATCCGACACTTTGAACCGCACGATCGAGCAATTAGCTGAGGTTCTAGCACAGGTATCAAACACGGCAGAGCTAGTCACCCAAAATTCCCAGCAACTCGATGACTCAGCGCAAACAGTGTCGCTCAATGCCCAACAGCAGTCAAAAGAAATCATTAATGTCTTAGGGCTAACTAAGCAAGTACAACGTTCCGCGCGGAGTTCGGCAGAGCAGATTAATCTAGCTAACCAGTCCCTAGCAGAAGTCCGAAATAGCACCGAGCAAGGTCAGTTAGCCATTAGCAGTCTTACTCAGAGAATTCAATCCTTACAAACGGGAGCCAGCCAAGTCGTGCAGCGAACCCAAGATTTAGATGAGTTCGTCGATCTAACCAACCAATTCGTGCAAGAACAAAGCCAGCTAGCCGAATTAATTCAGTCGCTGGCAATGGGGGCAACGTTGCTATCTGCTAGAGCCACAGCACAACAAGACCCCAAACAAATGATGGTACTGGCGAAAGAATTTGAAACCATTGCCAAACAAATTAAAGGCTTAGCCGAACAAACCAATCAAAACCTC
>JALOOL010000027.1 GCA_025454425.1 Hydrococcus sp. Prado102
GCTTCGTCGTTTACTGCGCCGTCGGGCGAAAATTTCGCGATACCCTGAGAACCCTGTGCCAACGCGAAGCGGGCAGCGGCGGTGTGACTGGCAAAACATCGGTACCTGAAGTGTCGGAGACAGAGCCGCTCGCGCTTGGTGGGTGCATGAAGGACGTGATGAAAAATGGAGCGCAACACGAGAACACGTTTCTAGCCGTCGCAGCGGTAGCTGACGTCGATGATCACATAAACGCCGACAACAGCGGACAGTCAGATACGCAAGTCGCGTAGGCTGGTTTGAAACTGTCTGAGAACTTTAAGAGAAAAAAGAAAGGTGATAATGGGTCACTCACTTCTGCCGGGAAAAAGGATGGGAAGGATGCTCTTAGCAACGGCAAATTTCTACTGTTGATGTTTAACGATTGTCTCGTGATGTTTTTTAAAGAGTTATAAGCAAAGAATTTAGGGGACGATTTTGGCTCTCAATTAGCTGGCGGTCAACAATTTCAAGAAGACTATCGAGGTTCATCGGCTTATTTTTGCCCTTTAATTGATTTTCTTCTCTACTGGTAAGTTGGATTTTAAACGAAATCGAAGCTCGATGGAAACAATTTGTTTTCATTAAACTCGTTCGCCAAATGCCTAAATAATTTGAATGTACAACTTAAAAACTCATATTTGTGCCAATTTAGGTAAATTGGTAAATTGAGCTTTTAATTGCTACATTGATAACTCATTTTCATTGACTTGTTTTTATGCAAGAAAGTATTATTGTTACTTTCCTTAACAATTGTACGGTGTTGTTGAGGACGATCTCAAGCGATCGGTGTTAAATGATTGCATTTATTGCAGATATTTAATCAAAAATTATCAATCGACTAGAAAAAATCTCTGTGAAGACAATAGAGATATTTTTTAAAAAAATCTTGAGCAGTTTGCAACTCATGGATTAAAGTTTCTCTATCTTCTTGCATGACTAAAAGAGCCAATCGGTTATAAGTGGTAGCCAGTTTAGCGATCGCTTCGCGGCGCTCTTTGGTAGCCAACATAATATCTACTATTAAAGGAGCAGACTGAGCAAACAAACGTCCAACCTTTTCTAGTTCTTGACGATAGCTAGGACTTGAAAAATCCCAACTGCGATCGATATCTATTTTTTCGTTAGTTAAAAATAAACCGAAACTAAAGGTAGAAAATTGTCTAATTGCTTGCACGACTACCATTATCTGGTCATGTTCGCTTGGTGTAGAAAAAATTAGTTTTCCGCCCTTAGTTTCAATTAAATCTAGCAGCCATTGAAAAGCTTCACTATGACGACCAGGACAAACCACCACGTTTTGAGATGAGAAAGACTCGACACTCGGACCAAACATGGGATGTAAACCCAGCACAGGGCCACTATGGTAATTAAGCATGGCATCTACGATGGGAACTTTAATGCTAGTGATATCGGCTAAGGCAGTCGTTGGGGTGATATATTTAGCAGCAGAGCGGACTACATCTACAGTGTATTCAATAGGAACAGACAGTAAAACTAAATCCGCATTGCCAAGCAATTGCTCTGCTCGTTGCCAATCGTTGCTTTCTAAAATTGTGATATCATGTCCCATTGCCGATAATTGTTTTGCGAACAAGCGTCCCATCATCCCACCACCGCCAACGATTGTTACCCGTCGGGGTGTTATGTAAGATTCAATTTGAGTCAATTGTTTTAACTTCTGTTGCATAATTAAACCTCTGAAAGACTGCTTGGTTAACTTAACAACGCTAAATATTGTTATTTAAGTTCGATTAGACAACTGTAAAATCAACACTTGTAATGTTGTCGGCTGTTACTCCCCTAAGAATTGCGATTAACTCATTGGTACTAGTAATATTAATCAACGTATCTCCAGTACTACCTCCAGTCCCTTGGGTAATTGTTAAGTCAGCAAAACTAAGGTCATTTGATAACCCGATCGCATCTTGGGTATCGGTAAAGTCAGTAATAATATCAATTCCCGTTTGACGTGCAAATACAAATGTATCTTTGCCATCTCCACCTACTAATGTGTCTTTACCAAAGCCACCAACGAGAATATCATCGTTCTTTTCTCCACGCAGCAAGTCATTACCGCTCAATCCTTTGAGAGTGTCATTACCATTCTGACCGTTAATTACATCATCGGAATTATCAAAGCCGCTAACTGTATTATCAAGGTCGTTAAGGAAAGTAACCGTATTGTGGTTAAAAACTTGCATTTGCTCTGCGTTAGCATCGAAGACATCAAAACTATCTTGAAATGCATTTTCTGCGTCAAAGAGAATATTGCCAATATCTACAGACGCGCCTGTAGTTTCACGCAAATTGTCTAAGTCCTCTAGCTTAAAATTCTTGAAAATAGCTCCTGTGTTTTCTAATCCTTCAAAAGCGATCGATAAATCGCTATCTGATTGAGTGAGAATCATATTTTTTGCTATCAGTCCGTCTCCCTCGAACTTAAGAGTATCAATATCTACCAGTACCTCAGTAAAGGGGTTAGTACCGATTCCCACGCCTGTAAAATCATTGATAGTATCAATACCGTCGCTGAGATTAATGGTAAATAAATCCTGACCGCCACCACCATTAACTGTATCGTTTCCTTTTCCACCTGTGATGCTTTCGCTTTCCTGTCCACCTGTTAAGATATCGTCATTATCGCTACCATTTATAGGAACGCCGTCGGCAGCATCGGGTCGCGCATCGTTGTCTACAATGGTAAGAACGGCACTATCTTGTAATAGTCCGATCGCAGAATCGCCCGTAGGATTACTTAATTTCAGGTTTATGGTTTCATTGCTTTCAATAAGGCGATCGTCAGTAAGGGGAATGTTGACTATTTGAATAGTTTCACCGTCAGCAAAGTTAACTGGGATGTCAATATTGTTATAGTCTTCGGGGCTATTGGCAGTACCATCACTCAGGGTAATCGTAGCACCAGCCGTCCCTTGATTATTTAACGGGCGAACAACAGCGATCGCGACAATGGGAGTACCGTCTTCGTTAACACTAAATTCTGGTGCGGCAAAAATCATTGAGTTTAGAGGAACCGCTTTATTTCGCGCAAAAGCGTTTAAAATTCTTTCTCTTGTCTCCTCATTTAAGGGTGGCGGTGAGGATGGATCGGTACCTGGTTGACCTGTTTGCCTAACTAGATTTTCAAACCATGCGAATTGTGAGGGATTCGTTAAAACCAACATTCTTGCTGATTTTGTTCCTTGATTTTGATAGGCATGGGGGGTTCCTGGAGGAACGACAATCAAATCCCCAGCAGTTGCATTTAAGGTTTCATTTCCCCTTTGAAACCTGACCTCTCCCTCAAGAATATAAAAAATTTCTTGCTCTTGAGTATGGATATGTGGAATTGTACCAGCCTCGGTTGGTACGTATTCATTAAAAAGCGAGTATTGACCGTTGCTTTCTTCTCCTGTTACAACAAAGGTAACGCGATCGCCTAGAACCCAGTAAGATTCTGGAGAATCATTCATATTATCGTTTCCTTTTAACTCGATTAGATCGGGATATTCGCGATCGTGGTGATGATGATGATGTTCGCCATCGCGATCGCCCTTTGGGTTACATCCGCAGTCAGTACACATATTAAATACCTCGTTAGAAAAGAAAGCTTGGGGGGGAACGATTACACCGAACAGGTTACTTCGGGTAATCGCTCCATTGTTCGGTTTTTTAGACAAAAACGAAATAACTTGCGCTCAAATCCAAACTATTGACTTCTACTCCTTGGAGGTTAGCGATTAGATCTTGAGAACCATCAGAAGATTCAAACAATAAGTTAGTGGATAATGCTCCATCAACAGAAGTCGAACCAGCACTCAAAACATATTTGCCATCTTCGATGTTGGCTAATTCAATAAAATCTTCGTTAGGGTTAAAGTCAGCGATCGTAGCTAAGTCAGAAGGCTCTAAACCTCCTCCTCGGTAGAAAACGGTGTTGCGATCGCCAAGTATAAATGTATCGCTTCCTTTCCCACCAGTCAGAACATCGACTTCTTCCTTACCAAATCCAAAAACTGGGTCAAACGGATCTACTGCGACAAGTACATCATCCCCATCTCCACCATCAAGAAGGTCATTACCAGAAGCACCAACCAGTAAATCTAGTCCAGACCCTCCCAAAATGGTGTCTTTTCCAGTTCCACCAAAGAGATTATCTCTGTCATCGGCACCATTGAGAAAATCATTTCCATTGGCAGCGTTGATTATGTCATCGCCGATATCGCCATCAAGTACGTCGTCACCGTCTTCTCCTAAGATGCGATCGTTACCTGCACTACCTAATACGCGATCGTTTCCGAAACCTGCGAAGATAGTTTCATTGCCTTCTCCACCATCGATATCATCGTTACCATCGTCACCATAGAGTTCGTCGTCACCGCTTTCTCCGAAGATGCGATCGTTATCATTACCGCCTGCAATAAAATCGTTATCATTACCGCCGAAAAGGTCATCAATCCCAGAACCGCCATCAATGAAATCGTTACCTTCATCGCCATTAATGTAATCAAGTTCTCCATCGCCACCTAAAATCACATCATCGTCGAATCCGCCTGTGAGAACATCGCTACCAAATCCGCCAGAAATGCTATCATTCCCATCAGCAGCAACAACTAAATCGTTTCCAGAACCAGCAATAACATTGTCATTACCTCCACGACTAGCAATGAAATCGTTACCGTCTAGACCAATAATTTCATTATCGCTTTCAGTACCGCCAAGGATATCGTTACCAGTTGTACCGATACTTTGACTTTCCGGCGATAGATAGACAAAGTAATCGGCATTGAGATCCAACTCACCAGCATTTTGTACGCTGGCAATCAGTTCCAAGGATCGATCCGCTCTTTGCACGAGTATGTCTGTCGTAAATTGACTTCCTTGTGTGGAGTTAGGACCTGGAGCGAGAATGTATTCACCATCACTCAATGTAGGAAGCTGAATTGTGTCTTCTTCAGGGTTAAAGTCTACTATCAAGGCAGCATCGCTAACGTTTGCAGTCCCTCCTTGATTATCGTAGTAAAGCTCGGCAGCATCCCCCAACACAAATGTATCGTTTCCTTCACCACCAACCATTTCATCTCTTTCAAACGCTTCAAACCCAGGTATTCGTAGAAAAGGATTGCTACCGATAATGACATCATCGCCAACGCTGCCATTAACATAATCGTTACCAGCCGAACCAACAACTGTGTCATTACCATCCTCGCCAAATACTTGGTCATCATCTAAGCCGCCCAATACTCGGTCATCCCCCTTCCCGCCAAATATGTAATCGTTACCACCGACTCCAGAGATATCATCATTTCCATCTCCTCCAAAAATGCGATCGTTGCCAGTTTCACTAAAATTGGCTTCGCCGAGAATTTTGTCATCTCCCGAATCGCCAGCAATTACATCATCACCATCACCACCTAGAAGATCGTCAACTCCCGACCCACCAAAAATATTGTCATTATCGGCTTCACCTAAAATAAGGTCAATTCCTTCGTTCCCTAGTAGTTCATCTTTACCAAGGCTGCCGAAAATTAAGTCATCTCCATCTTGACCTACAGCAGTATCATTTCCATCTCCAGCTAAAATTAAATCGTTACCAGAACCACTATCGAGAAAGTCATCTCCCTCAAAACCTGAAACCAAATCGTCGCCTTCTAAAGCCTGTAATCGATCGTTTTCTGGAGTACCAACTAAGATTGGATTTTCTCCTGTTTGAGGCTGGTTATTTTGGTCGAGCAACTCATCAGAAGTAATCAGCCAATCGCTTACAGAATCGGGGTCATATTTACCACCTCTACTCTCAATTTCTTTTCCTAATCCGTCAATCAATTCTGCCCAACCGGTATCAATAGGTTCTTCAGGGGTTGGACCTAAGCCATCAACTAAACCGCTAAGTTGGGCTGCTGCTTTTGTGTAGAAAGTCACCGAGCCATCATCATTTTCTATAAACCCAAATTCTCGCGAACTGTTAACTGGGTGAGCGCCTGTTATGCCACTTGAAATCGATGAAATAATGAAAGAATTATCGTCCAATTCAGCCACAATTGCTGAAACATCATCGGCTGAAGAGCCGGAATTATCAAAAAGACCGAGTTGAATATCGTAAATTTCACCTACCTGCACTGGTTGAGATGGATGTCTGCGTTGATATATATTTAATGAATCTTCTGTTTGACCAAAGTAATCCTCAAAAGGTTGATAGTTAATAGTTTCATCAAGATCGTTTGCCATTTCCTTGAGGAATTCTTGCGGACTTAATCCTGGCGGCATTTCCTCAATTACAACCGAAGCTTCGTCATATATAATAGTTGCATTCTCAGAAAATGTTTGTATCTTCCCATTATCTGCTTCAAGAGCAGCTACAACTGCTGGGTCATCAGACCAATCTTGTTTTACCAAATGCTGATAGCCTTCGGGTATATTATTAGGGTCTAATAGAGAAGTTGTTTGCTCGACATTCATGGTTTCTTGTTCTGGTGTAATTGCAGTTTGGTTAGTGTTAGTTAAGTTCTCTTGCATTTGCATTCGCTTTTGTCCTTTTTAGTCATTTGAACTTACAGGATAGCGAAAATAATTTCGCTTTAATTTAAGACTGGAGTAAGGGTTATGTCTGCAATTTCTTGTCTTAAGGACTAATACCAATTGCAAAAAAGAATGCAACAAATAGATCTACAGAATCGAGAATCCAAAATCCAAAATGGTATAAAGTCGATCGCGGTTAAAATTGCAGACAGACCCTTCAACTTTTAAACAGTAGCAACAACTCCTTTCTCCTGCCGATCTACACTGATTCCAGCAGCAGGAACGGGACCCAACTTAACATCGCCCCAACGCATTACAGTTGCCGCCGCAGTTGATGCCGAACCAATGGTATATACCATCACTAAGTCATTTTCCCGAATTTTTTGAGATTGGGCAGCGTGGTATAAATTAGCAATAGGTAATACTGGGCCAATATTTGCATATTGGGGATAAAGATCGATCGCGCGATCGCGGTCAATCCCTAATGCTTGAGCGCAAAGATTAGCATACCAAGCTGTGGGAGTATTGAAGCCAAAAAACTTAATTTCATCTAAGGTTACACCAGCTTTTTTCGCAGCCCCTTTACAGCAGTTTTGCACAAATTCTACTGCCGTACCACCGAGTTGTTGGCTGGCTTGTTCGCCCGTGCGAATACGCATCCGGGGTTTACCTCGATCGTCTACAATCAATTCGTTAAAGAAGGAACCGCAAGTTGCTGCTGTATGAACGATGTGAGTTCCCAAAATTCCTTGATTGGGTTTGAGGGTATCGACGACAAAAGCGCCTACACCATCGCCCATGAACCAGGAAAGAGTATCATCTTCATCAACGAAATGAGAATATATACAGGAAATCACTACCAACACATTGCGGTATTGTCCTGTTTGCACCAAAGCACAGGCGTTTTGCAAAGCAACTAAGGCACTAGAGCAAGTGGACTCTAAATTCCAGGCAGGGCAGCGCAAACCAAGTTTGCGGTTGAGATAGGAGGCATTACCCGGTGCGATTTGTTCGGGGAAGAGAGTCGTAACAGTCATTAAGTCAACTTCTTCAGTTGTTAAATTTGCTGCTGCCAAAGCATCTCTTGCAGCACGTTCTTCCAGCATCAAAGATGACTCGCCAGGAGCTAATACCCGACGTTCTACCGTACCTCGGAAGGGGTCGGACATATAAGGCGTTACTACTTGCGACCAAAGATCGTTTTGATGGTTGGTTTTTGAATCGTTTGGTTTAAATAACCGTGCTAAGGTTCTTTGTTCTGCTTGAGCCACTAATTCGGGATAATGCTTGTACCAGTATTCATTTTTGCGGACAAGGCTAGGAAAATTGAGGGCAATCGAACGAATACCTACCGATCGATCAATCATCATTTGACTCCTTAAAATTACTGAGCAGATTGTGCAATTAAACTCTTAACCCTACCGCCAATGGGCGCTGGTTGAGTAGGGTCAATTACTACGTCAACAACGAAGGGAACGGAAGAAGCAAGGGCTTTTTCCAAGGCAGATTCAAGTTCGCTTTCCTCGAAAACGCGAATTCCATCAGCACCCATACCGCGAGCAATCATGACGAAATCTGCTTGGGGGATTTCTGCTTCTTTGACGAGCAGCCCTTGCATTGCCATTCCTTGGTTAACCATGTTGTAACCGCCGTCGTTAAGGACAATCCAAACCGCCGGAATTTGGTAATTGACGCAAGTATTGATCTCGCAGTTCATCAGCATGGCTCCATCCCCTAGAATGGCGACGGCTTTCCCGTTGTGTGCTAAGGCGGCTCCCATAACTCCCGTTGCCGCATGACCCATCGAACCAAAGCCAGTGCTGACGCGGTAACGATTTGGTTGGTTAAAATGCAGGGCGTTGGTTCCCCAGGCAAAAGAATTACCTGCCTCAGTCATCACCACTGCATTGCTACCTTCAACAATTACCTTTTGAATTGTCTCCATCAGCACGCTTGGTCGCACGGAACCATCTACACGGGTTTCGGTTGCTTTACGTTCAAAACTTGGTAGCGCCTTCGTTGTTAGATGATGGGGACGTTGAGGAAAATATTTAAGTAATGCTTTAACGAATTCTCCGATATCAGATTGAATTGGGAAGGTTTCGACATTGGGATAGGCAACACCTGGAATTTCTGGGTTAAGATCCACATGAATAAAACCTTTCTGAGGAACCATCAAGGGATTCCAAAAGGAAGTAAATTCACCAAGGCGGGTTCCCAGCACCAGTATCCGCAAAGGAGGTTGCTTTCGCATATATTCCAAAACCTCCTCATGTCCGCCAAAGCCTGTAACGCCGATAAATTGAGGATGATTTTCAGGAAATATGCCTTTGCCTCGCGGCGAACACATTACTCCTGCACTAGTGTTTGCAGCCAATTGGCGAATTTCAGAAGCTGCATTTCTCGCACCGAAGCCAACCCAAATAGCAAACGGTGCTTCTGATAGCAACTGTATAGATTTTGCAATTACTTCTTCCGAAGCAGATGGTACTGCATATTGGAAAGATCCAAGTGGTAAAGATGCCTCAAACGGAATCGTTTGGATGGTAGTTGGTACGCTTAAATGGGCAACGAAGCCTCCAGGACGAGCTAAACCTAATGCCAGTTGGCGGCCAATCTGGGGCAGTTGTTCGCTACACTCCAAGGTAGCAGCATAATGGTAGAGGGAACCAGATTGAGAAAGTATCTCGCTAGGCATCGTGTGGCTGCTAGTTTCCTGAAAAGCCCACCGTCCTCGTTGCGGTGCAGAAGTAGAAGCAGATAAAAATATTACCTTAGCTCCTTCCCAACGAGCCGCAAACAAACCAGTAAGAGCATTGGTGATTCCAGGGCCAGTGGTGGTAAATATTACAGCAGGAAGATTACTCGCAAAATAGGATTCGATCGCGGCAAAGGCGGCTCCAGTTTCATGACGGCAGTGAATTACTCGAATCGAACTACTTTGTAATTTAGATGCTAAGGGTGCGATCGCGCCACCTAAAATACCAAAGGCATTATTAACGCCCAAGTTTTCTAGCATTTTGACTATAGCTGTAGCTAAGTCAATTTCTGTCGATTGTTGGGGCTTGGCGTTAACATTGCCAAAACAAGGATGATAGTTGTTTTCTTCAGTAGGAGAAACAACTATAGTTCCCTGAGTCTGTTTCTCTGGTTTCAATCCATCGGATTGACTATTTGTAAAGTAAGATTGTTTATTCATGATTCGATTTTGGATTTTGGATTTTGGATTGACCTCTCGTTTCTATTTCAAGAAAGCACCTCATAATTATTTAGTTGCAGATACCAAAGTTGACATTGCGGCTTCGCGTAAGCGACGCTTAAGTATTTTTCCGGTTGGATTTTTGGGAATTGACTCGACAAACTTAAAAGCTTTTGGCATTTTGTAGATTGCTATCCTCTCAGAACAAAATTCAATCATTTGTTCTTCGGTTACGCTGTAATCGGCTTTCAAGACAATGTTTGCCTGGACTATTTCACCTTTAACTAGGTCGGGAACGCCATAAACTGCTACTTCAGCAATTGCTTGATGTTGGTAGATGACATTTTCAACTTCTGTTGGATAGACCTTAAAGCCAGAGACATTAATCGTGTCTTTTAAACGGTCAACGATGTAGAAGTAGCCATCTTCGTCTATTCGACCGATGTCACCCGTATGAAGCCAACCGTCTTTCATAACCTTGGCAGTATCGTAGGGACGATTCCAGTAACCAAGCATCACGTTTGGCCCTTTGATGACAATTTCGCCTAATTCCCCTGGCGATACAAACATTCCTTGGGAATTAACGATTTTGACTTCTACATTTTCGATTGGAGTACCAACCGAACCCAGCTTATATTTCAACTCGTTGTTATAACAGGCACAAGGAGAAGTTTCCGTTAAACCGTAACCGTCATTAATGACCAAGCCTTGCGTTTGTTGCCATGCTAAAGCAATTTCCACTGGCATTGGGGCGGCAGCACTGAAATAATAACGCACGGAACTTAAATCGTAACTAGCTGTATCGGCGTTGAGAATTTTGATATAAACTGTGGGCACGCCGAAAAACATCGTAACTCGCTCGGTAGTTATCGTTTCGAGAACTTGTTCTAATTTAAAACGACGTTGCAAAACGATCGTTGCACAGACATTCAAAGCACTATTGAGGATGGCATTTTGACCGAAGCAATGAAATAGGGGAACGTAAAGCAGCATACGATCGTCCGGTTTCATCCCACAGCAACGGTTTTGAGAATACATATTAGAAATTACGTTGCCGTGAGAAAGGGTTGCACCTTTTGGGAAACCAGTAGTACCTGAAGTATAGATTATCGCTGCTGGCGTATTGCGTTCTAGTTCTACAGCTTGGAAAACAGAAGAAGCATTTGCTAGTAAAGAGGCAAGGCTAATTCCTGTATTGGCTTCACCTTCTGCAATTAAGATATTCTCCAAAAATGGTAAATCATCTTTCTTAACTTGCTCGGAAAGTTCTTCTGTAGTAATTACTAGCTTAGCTGTGCAGTCATTGAGAATATATCGGACTTCTGCACTTTTGAGCATGACGTTAACAGAGACAGCGATCGCGCCAAGCTTCAAAATAGCCAGGTAAGAGATAATAAATTCAGGAATATTGGGAAGAAACAACGCCACGCGATCGCCTTGATTTATTGCTAGTCCGCGTAAACTATTGGCTGCACGATTGACTAATTGGTCAAGCTGTTTGTAAGTGTAAGATTTCTCCTCAAAAATCAAGGCGATTTTGTTGGGAAATAATCGATGAGCGCGTTCTATATGATGGGCGATATTCATGATTAAAATCACTTACTTCAAATGGAATGCGATACGTTCGACATTAAACCTCTTGCAGAAATCAGAGAAATTGATGATTTCGGCTTTTGGATTGAGAAATTTAGAACTTTTGCAAGAAGTTTATTAAGTTGACAGTGCTTTTCGCTCGTCAAGCAAGGGAACATTATTAATGCTGCTTCGTGCATCCAAGGTCATTTGAATACCGTAGCGGGGACGCAATGTAAACATCGGCTCCTCTTCAACGGGATGTCCCGGCATTAAGTGCAGGCGATATTGTTGAGCTACCATCGCGATAACCAACTGCATTTCGGTCATGGCAAATATTTCGCCAATGCACTGACGTTGACCGCCGCCAAAGGGGTAGTAAGCATAGCGCGGGCGAGCAGCAACTTCTTCTCTTGTAAAACGTTCGGGGTTGAAGTCTTGAGGATTTTCCCAAAAAGCACTCAGACGGTGCGTTACATATGGGCTAAGCATAATTAAGGAATTAGCTGGTATGTAATAGCCGCCAATCTCGTCAGCTTGTAAGTTAGTTCGGGTAAAAACCCAAGCACCAGGGTAAAGCCGCATTGATTCCGAAAGAACCATCTTGGTATATTGGAGGTTTGGTAAATCCTCAAGCGTTGGGGTACGCCCGCCCAGAACGCAATCCAGTTCTTCGTGCAGCTTGCCCTCTATTTCTGGATGCTGGGAAAGCAAATACCACGTCCATGCCAGTACTGCCGCCGAAGTTTCAAATCCTCCTGTGAAGATTGTCATAATCTCATCGCGCAGTTGCTCGTCAGTTAATCCAGACCCTGATTCTGAGTCGTAAGCATCCATCAACATCGAAAGCAAGTCATCTGGGGTATTGTCGCACGAACGACGTTCCCGAATAATGCGATAGACAATATTATCGAGTTTGGTCATCGATCGCACAAATCGGCGGTTTTTTGGCGTGGGAACCCATAAAGGTAGTCTGAATACAGCCCAAAGTTGACTGCTGAGGTACTCGTAGGCAGTATCCCAAACTTGATTCATCTCGTGAATTTGCTCGTGAGAATCGATGCTCAACAAACTTTTCAAAAGAATTGTCTGGGTTAAATTCATCATTTGAGCGAAAATATCCAGGGGTTTACCCGATTCGATGTTGCCCCAGTTTTGTAGCATTTGAGCAATGCTTTCGTTCATCAGGTTAACCAATGCTCCCACCCGTTGTCGGTGAAAGGTTGGTTGCATCAACCGACGTTCGCGCCGCCAGGAATCTCCCTCTTTGACAGCCAAGCCTTCACCAATAATTTGTTTGATAATTTGAAAGTTTTGTCCTTTGACATAGTTGTGGTTATTTTCGTGAAGGATGTACTTGACACTATCGGGATGAGTAACTAAATAAAGTTGTTGAGATCCCATTGCCCCTAGATTGACAACTTCGCCATACTTCTGTGCGACATCGGTCAGAAACTGGAGTGGATTTTGCAACATTTTGGGCAAGTTACCGATTAGAGGATAGCCGCGAGGGCCGGGAGGAGTTTTGCGGGGATCGACTGAAATGCTCTGTTTAACCATCTTACTGACCTCGCGATTTACTTCAAAGTTGACAATATCTGTGCAACCGCTTCGACAATCAAACCACCATTGGCAATATCTGCGGCAATTTGAGCAATATGCACATCTAAACCTTGCTCGTTATCGTTGCAGATATAAGGTCTTTCTGGGGAAGGAGATTGACCTACTACTTGCAGAACGGCAAGATATAATTGCTTGGTTGCTGGCGAAAGATATTGGGTTGCGTCATAATGTCCAGCGACTAAATGCGTCCGTAAATCTACTGCTTGTACGCCAAACATTAGTGCGATCGCCATATATTGTTGGAAGATTTCCACCGAGCGACCTGCTAAAGTTGCCGCATTAAACCCTTGAGAATTGATGTTTTGATTGAATTGTTCGGCATGAGTGGGGAAACGGTCTACGATAGAATTTCCATAAAAACTTAACAAGGGCATAATCGAGTTGGCAGTAATTTGTAACCCTTTTAAACCCATATTGACCTGACGTGCTGTATTGCCAACTAAAGAAGCAGGCAGTCCGCGATTAAATTCTGGTGCTACCAGGGATGCGATTTGTACGTCGAGGTGCTTTGCCAATAATCCAATGTAGTAGCGCAGGCTATCCATTGCGGTTCCAACATATTGTCCCAGGAAATTACCGCCATGATAGGAAGCTTGATTATCGACATCGATCAGTGGATTGTCAGTGACGGAATTGATTTCTCTTTCTATTTGTCGAGCGATCGCAGATAATCCATCAACAATCGGGCCGGTGTACTGCGCCAAACAACGAAGCGAATAACGGTCTTGTATTGGTTCTTTGTCACGGTAGTCGTGGGAACCATCTAACTCGTCGCGGCTCAACTGAGAACCTGCAAGTAAATTGAGCATTTGGTCGGCAGCCCATTTCTGTCCCGCATGAGGTTTGCGATCGTGGATAAATGGATGGAAGGATTGATTTGTCCCCTTTAATCCTTGGATAGCCAAAGCATGAACGCCGATGGATAGGGCAAGTAATACTCTCGCATTGTAGACGCAGTTAGCAGCAATCCCCGACATGACGCTAGTACCGTTCATCATCGCTAATCCTTCTTTGGGAAGCAATTGTAATGGCGATAGACCCAATTTTTCTAAGGCTGCTGGCGCGTCCATTTCTTCGCCGTTGAAGTCAACTTTATAGTCGCCATTTAAACCAATCAATGCTCCAGTGATATAAGATAACGGTGTTAAATCGCCGCTCGCCCCGATAGAACCAAGTTCGTAGACGTGGGGCGTTACACCAGCATTAAGAAATATTTCCATGCGTCGAATGAGTTCTTCACGAATACCAGAAGCACCATATAAATGAGATTTCATCCGTACCAGCATCGCAGCGCGAACGTCTTCAAGTGGTAATATACGTCCTGCACCAACTTTGTGGTAAAAAACTAAGTTATTCTGTAATTCGGTTGCTTGTTGGGGTGAAACAACGACATTAGCCATACCGCCAAAGCCGGATGTCACTCCATAAATTGGCTGTGCATTCTCTACAGCATTGCTGATATAGTCACAAGATGCATTAACACGTTGCCAAGTATTAGTATCTTCAGTTAAGCGCACTTGTGTTCCATAACGTGCGACATTGGCAACATCATCAATTGTTAGTTCTTGTTCGCCTAACACTACGATGTCATCTGATTGTCCTTGGTAAGAAAATGAAACAACATTTGTTTTATTTTGGTGTAAAGAAGTAATATTCATGAGTTTGCTTGTTCCTAGTGGTTAGAAAAATGAGACGAAAGATGTTTTGAGTCGAGCGACAGTCTGGCAACAACCGGAATTGTTTTATCCTCCAATCGTCCTAGAACCATCGATCGCGGTTGGCAAATCAAAACGTTTCATCGTTGCATTAGCAAATTGTGAAGGTTGCGATCGCCCAAAAACTTGACTCAAAACACCTACATCCTGCATTAATTCTTCAAATTCTCTTACGGTTAGAGATTGAGGCCCATCTGATAGGGCGCGATCGGGGTGAGGATGAACTTCTATCATCAAAGAATCGCATCCTGCCGCGATCGCAGCTTTCGCCATCGCCGGTACATACTCGGATTTACCCGTACCGTGAGAAGGGTCAATCATAATCGGTAAATGAGTCAGAGTACGCAATACTGGTATTGCAGATAAGTCAAGTGTATTGCGCGTATACTTTCTGTCGAACGTCCGAATTCCGCGTTCGCACAAAATAACCTGGGACTTGCCTGCTGCTAAAATATATTCGGCTGCCATCAACCAATCTTCAATCGTTGCAGACATTCCTCGTTTTAATAGTATCGGCTTTCCTACCCCTGCAATTTTCTTGAGTAGCGAAAAGTTTTGCATATTGCGAGCGCCGATCTGTATTACATCTGCGACAGCAGCTATTCGATCGAGATCGCCAGCATCCATCACTTCGGTAATAATCCCTAAACCAGAGACTTCTTTTGCTGCTGCTAACCACTCTAAGGCAGTTTCGCCATGTCCTTGGAAAGCATAAGGGGATGTGCGCGGCTTGAAAGCACCACCTCTAAGAAACTGCGCTCCTGCGGCTTTTACTTGTAGTGCCGTCTCGACAATCATCTCTTCGTTTTCTACAGAGCAAGGTCCAGCTACTACGATAAGGGGATAATTTTTCCCGATTGTTACAGTTTTCGATGGTGTTTGTACGATAACCTCGCTCGGTTGGCTATAAGTCCATGCTAGGGAAGCTTGTTTGAAGGGATGTTCCACCCTGACAACTTCTTCGATAAAAGGACTCAAATTTTGAATTTGTCGCGGATCTATTTCTGCCGTATCGCCCACCAAACCGACGATCGTTTTGTGAGTACCTATGGATATTTCTGGGGTAACATTCCAATTACGCAGTTCGGCGCAGATTCTTTCTATTTCAAAAGATGGAATTCCTGGTTTTGTGACTACAATCATTGATACAACTCCTAGTTACAACTCCTACCTCTGTCTAATATCTACATTTGATATTAGTTTTTCTATTAGTCTTTTAATCTCATAAAACTCATCCCAAAACTCATAGAAAAACTCATCTAAAAACTAATCAAGAAATATGTCATTGCGATCTGACCGTGTTATCAAGTATTGATTGTTAGAGAAGGAAAATCTGACGCTGCTTTTGAATCTACTCGATATATTCGCGATCGGCTTTGCCACTGCCCAGAGGGCGATCGCACCTCCAACCCAATTGTTTACTGAGTGGATTGGGTGTTGCAGATATGCACTCAAGGTTTTCGAGAATAGTAGAAAAGAAAAGCCATTCTTCATCCGATAACACTTCTCCTGGTACCTGTTCGAGATAAAACCTAGAAAACTCACTTTTAAACTTGGGCAAAGACCACTCACCTGTTAATAATCGGTCGAGCATGTCGTCAAGCGTTTCTTTATATTCTCTATAGCCTAAATATTCCATATGTTTCATGTATTTCATTAGTTGATAAGACAATCCATTGGCAAAAACAACGAGCATCTGTGTTACGTATTAAGCTTTAACAAGTGTTAATAAAATCGTTACTGATTGCATTATTCAAAACACTAAAAATTGTTAGAAACAAAATAAATAAGTAGATAATTAATAAAAAAATTCCATTTTTAAACTCTCGTTAAAAAAAAACACAATGAGTTAACTAATTAACTAAACTATTTTTCTTAAACAAGTTTAAAAAGTTACATCGAACATATCAATCCCCAAAAAAATAGAAAAATTTAATTTATTTATAGAATTTATTTCAGCAAAAATCGAAATAAAGAGAAAATGCTAATTTATAGCTGTTTAATGGCAAAAAGCCGTATGAAGTGGTATTTTTATCCACCTCATCCGGCTTTTGCAGAAATCTCATCTGTCGCTTAGCAGGTATGTAAGACAGGTATTAGATTGTGTTCTTAATACTCTAGTTCTAGCAACTCTCTCAGTTGTCCAGCCATTCTAGAGCGGCGTTAGGGTTTTACATTATGCCGATAGATCTCTTGAATTTATTCTTTGAATCGCCTCCTCGATTATTCTAGCGTCAACTTTTTTAATTTCTGTTAACTGTTCTGCACTAATATAAAACAAGTGCGTAGGACAGGCTTCTAAGAAAACTCTAGTTTTTCCTTTATACACTTCGCTTTTAATCTTTAATTCTCCGTGTCCAGTTGTCACCCAGATTTTAAACAAGTTAACAAAAATAGCGTTGAAAAGTGGATTGGAAAAACAATAGTTTTTTCTGACTTCGTGGGGTCGATTTTCAAAATAAAGGTTTACTTTGAAAATTTCAGGAGAAATCATAAGTTCATGAAAGTTGGAAGGCAGCATATAAAAACCTCTGCAAAGCTGGCAGTTGATTCTGACTCAGCACAATTCCTCGATCTCATGGCTGAAAACATCCTAATAATATAGTCACTACTACCACTGGCAAGAGTGATGTTATTAGAACGTATCAAGAGCGTTTCCTTATGTAAGGAAAGCTTAGCTCACTTTAATCTCACAATCTGTAATCAAGTTTACAACGAACAAACAAATTTTTCAAGTTTTATTTAAAATTCCTATGGATAGACGTATCTCACTTAGTAGAATAATCTTAGGTCTTTTGTGAGAGGAGCATCCCATGTTTCAGATTTCCCCGAACGTTCTTAAAACGCTAACTACCGCGCATGGCTTATCTGAAGCAGAATGGGAGGCTTTATCTCTCGCCTTAGAGGGTCAAACTGCTGCTGCTATTGCCAGCCAATTAGGCATTAAGTCAGACGCGGTGCGAAAAAGACTGGGCGAGGTCTACAAAAAATTTAAGATCGCTGGGAGTGGCCCTGGTAAGCTGACCGAATTAAAACAGGTTCTTATATCCGAGTCTCAAACCGATCGAAGATCGGACACAAAAGCACGTCAAGATTGGGATGAAGCGATTGATGTCTCTGATTTTTATGGTCGCACTAAAGAATTAGAAAAATTAAAGCAATGGATTTTGGACGATAAATGCCGTCTGGTAGCGCTGTTAGGGATGGGAGGAATTGGCAAAACCTCTCTGTCTGTGAAGCTGGCGGAACAGATCGAGGATAAGTTCGAGTATGTTATCGTGCGATCGCTGCGAAATGCCCCACCTATTAAAGAAATTTTGGCTGAATTGCTTCAATTTCTAAGTAACGAACAGCAAACCGATTTACCAGAAAATGTTACCGGACGAGTATCGCGACTAATTAATTGTTTACGTTCGCACCGATGTTTGTTGATTTTAGATAATTTTGAATCAATTTTACAGAGCGGACATCGCGCTGGATATTATCTAAAAGAATATGAGGGTTATGGCGAACTACTAAGAATGGTAGGAGAAGCCGTCCATCAAAGCTGTCTTGTACTAACTAGTCGAGAAAAACCTAAAGAATTTGTTTCATTGGAAGGAAAAACATCTCCAGTGCGAACATTTCAACTATCCGGTTTGAAGGAGGGAGAAGGACGAGAAATTCTTAAAGCTAAAGGCTTATCTTTGTTGGAAGTAGCCCAAAAGGAACTCCTGGATTTAATCGATCGTTACGCTGGTAATCCCTTAGCCTTAAAAATAGTTGCTACAAATATTCAAGAATTATTTGATGGCGATATTTCTAAGTTTTTAGAAGAAGGTGCGACAGTCTTTGACAATATTCGCGACCTTTTAGATCGGCAATTCGAGCGTTTGTCAACGTTGGAAGTGCAGATTATGTACTGGTTGGCAATTAATCGGGAGTGGATTTCCGTTTCGGAATTGGAAAAAGATATTACACCACCTGTATCGCGAGCGGAACTGCTGTCAGCTTTGGGTTCGTTGAGACGGCGATCGCTAATCGATAAGCAGGCGAATGGATTTTCTCAATTACCAGTAGTTATGCAGTATGTAATTGACGTACTTATCGAGAAAATTTGTAAAGAAATTGAGACAATTGAAATAGAAATATTTAATAGATTTGCTCTACTTAAAGCTCAGGCGAAGGACTATATTAAAGAGGCTCAAATTCAACTAATACTTAAACCAATAATTGCTAAGCTATTCGCTATGTTTGGAGGGGAGAGAGGAACTGAAAATCAACTCAAAAAAATTTTGTTAGCTTGGCAAAATCAGTTTCCTAATCGACCTGGATATACAGGTGGAAATATTATCAATTTACTCGGCTACATAAAGATTGACTTAAGCAATTATGATTTTTCTAATATCGTTATTTGGCAAGCAGATCTACAAAGAGTAAATTTGCATAATGTCAATTTTACTAACGCCGATCTAGCTAAATCCGTTTTTTCTGAAACTTTAGGTAGTATTTTAGCAGTGGCATTTAGCGCGGACGGCAAATGGCTAGCTACTGGCGATACTGATGGTGAAGTTCGTTTATGGAAAATTAATGAAGGCAAACATCTTTTAACCTGGAAGCAGAACCATAACAGTTGGGTAAGATCGGTTGCCTTTAGTCCCGATAACAAAATTCTTGTCAGCAGTGGTGGCGATCGCACTGTGAGATTATGGAATATAGACACTGGTGAATTCCTTGGCGAGTTGCTGGGAATTAATAGTCCGGTGCGGTCAGTTGTTTTTAATTACGAGCAAAAAATACTTGCCACTGGTAGCGACGATCGAGCAATCCGTCTCTGGGATTGGAGTAATCCTTCTAAATCTAAATTACTTAAAAAATTAACGGGAAAAGAAGGGCATACCAGTTGGGTGTGGGCAGTCGCATTCAGTCATGATGGTCAACTTCTTGCTAGCTGCGGCGACGATCGCACAATTAAATTATGGGATTTAGAGACTGAGAAATGCCTGAAAACCCTAGTTGGACATGAGAATTGGGTTTCTTCAGTAAGTTTTAGTCCCGATAACAAATTTCTTGCTAGCAGTAGTGGCGATCGTACTGTTAGATTATGGGATACCAATACTGGACAATGCTTGAAGATTTTGGAGGAACACACTAATTGGGTGTGGGCAGTCGCATTTAGTCATGATGGTCAACTTCTTGCTAGCTGCGGCGACGATTGCACAATTAAATTATGGGATACCAATACTGGACAATCCCTTTATAATATGATGGGACACAGTAACCGAATTGGGTCTGTTGCTTTCAGTCCGAACGATTCAACCCTTGTCAGTGGCAGCGTAGACCAGACTGTTAAGTTTTGGGATGTCAAAACTGGAAAATGTCTGAAAACCTTAAAAGGATATAGCAACAAAGTCAGTTCGGTAGCTTTTAGTCCCTTCGGTCATATTTTTGCTAGTGGCAGCGATGATGGCAAAGTTAGATTGTGGGACGTAGAAACTGGGCAATGTTTGGCAATTTTAGAAGAACATACTAACAGAGTAGGAGCAGTTGCTTTCGATCGCAGCGGAAACTTTTTGGCTAGTGGCAGCGACGACGGTACTGTAGTGCTTTGGAATGTTCTTGAAGGAAATTGTTTGAAAACGATGAGAGAACATACCAATTGGGTATCCTCAGTGGTTTTTAGTCCAGATGACCTTTTGGCTAGCGGCAGCGACGATACAACGGTAAAATTATGGAATATTTATACTGGGCAAAGCATCCAAACTTTACAGAACGATAGTCGCTTGCGATCTGTCGCTTTTAGTCCAAATGGCAAATATCTTGCCAGCGGTAGCGACGATAACAAAGTGAGGCTGTGGGATGCAAAAACAGGAGAATGCCTCGCCATCTTGGAAGAGGATAATTGGGTTTGGACCGTAGCTTTCAATCCAGAAGATAACTATATGCTTGCCAGTGGGAATGAGGATTCCTCTGTAAAATTGTGGAATGTAAGCACCGGGGAATGTATTTTATCCTTACAGGGACATAGTAGCCCAATACGAACAATTGCCTTCAGTCGGGATGGAAAAAAGTTAGCCAGTGGCAGCGGCGATCGCACAGTCAAGCTATGGGACGTAGAAACTGGAGAATGCCTTAAAACCCTAAAAGGACACACTAGCTGGGTAAATGCCATTGCCTTCAAACCAAACGACAAAACTCTTCTCATTAGTGGCAGCGATGATGAAACGATAAAACTTTGGAATGTCGAGACAGGTAAGTGCCTCAAAACTTTTAACTTCCCTAGACCCTACGAGGGCATGAACATCGCTGGCGTTACAGGTTTAACCCGTGCCCAGAAAGAAGATTTAAAAGAGCTAGGGGCGGTTGAGCAATGAAAACTGTCGATGTAGATGAACTGCGCCCAAGCAACGAGCTAACCGACATTGGGTGGGGTAAAGACCCGTTGTTACTTCCCAGACAGGCGATCGCACTGATTTCCGATCATGGCGACCCGGCTGCCGAGATTGGTGTAGAAGAGGCAGGAGGGCAAAATGTTTATGTGCGTCAAGTGGGTGAGACTTTGGCTACTTTGGGTTGGCAAGTGGATATGTTTACTCGCAAGGTTAACCCAAACGATCGAGCCATTGTTCAGCACTCACCTCACTGTCGAACAATTCGTCTGGTTGCTGGACCAGAACAATTTATTCCACGAGATGAGATTTTTAAATATATGCCTCAATTTGTGGAAGCATTCGAGGCGTTTCGGCTTCAGGAGGGCATCAGTTATCCATTAATCCACACAAACTATTGGCTTTCTGCTTGGGTCGGCTTGCAATTAAAGAAACTCAGCCAGATTCAACTAGTCCACACTTATCACTCTCTGGGTGCGGTGAAGTACCAGTTTGTTCCCGATCGGCCCCCCATTGGAAGTACTCGACTGAGAGTTGAACGGCAGATTCTTGAGCAAGCTGACTGTGTAGTGGCAACCAGCCCTCAAGAAGAGGAGTCCCTGCGCGCGCTAGTTTCTCAGAAAGGTCGCATTAAGGTCATTCCCTACGGAACTGATGTTAATAATTTTCGCATCATACCAAAAACCGAAGCGCGAGCCAAGTTAGGACTAAATCCGACCGAGCAGATTGTACTCTACGTAGGGCGATTCGATCCTCGTAAGGGGATTGAAACGGTAGTTCGAGCTTGTGCTGAATCTAAAGCTCAAAAAGTAGGCAACTTGCGATTGGCGATCGTTGGAGGCAGTTGCCCAGACCGTATAGACGGGCAAGAACGAAAACGAATCGAACAGATTATACAGGAGGTTGGTCTTGCCCAGAGAACTCTATTTTCTGGTCAGCTAGACCACAGCGTATTGCCACTTTACTATGCAGCTTCTGATGTGTGCGTAATTCCTAGTCATTACGAGCCGTTTGGGCTAGTGGCAATTGAGGCAATGGCTTGTGGGACTCCTGTGGTGGCTTCCGATGTAGGCGGCTTAAAATTCGCGATCGTGCCAGAAAAAACTGGTTTATTGGTTCCATCTCAAAGCATTACCGCTTTTGCTGCCGCAATCGATCGGATTTTAGCAGACAAATGGTGGGTTAAGCAGTTGAGTATAAATGCGTCAGCACGAGTGCGCGAGCAGTTTACCTGGGCACGGACAGTAAGCCAGTTAAGTAATCTCTATCAATGCTTGCTGGCTGGCTCAGTCAATTCCAATTTCTAGCTATAGCTGTAGCACTCGAAATCAGCAGAATTTTAGACTCACTTGGTATCAGGGCGCGCGTTTCTTTTGTAAATATTATTTTTAGATGATTTTCCCTGATTTTATCCCTCAAATCAAACTTGACAGAGTACTACGGCATCACAGAGAGTTTTAGTAAATCCTTGATGAGAACCCGCAACCACCCTTACTCGCTTGTCTTTCTCTTCGTAACGACGAGCTATTGCTAACGAATCATCTGTTGAGCCATCATCCCAGATTAACAATTCAAAATCTTCTCTTGTCTGGGATAGGACACTTTCAATGGCTTGTGCTAAATAGCGATCGCGGTTATAAACAGTAATAATTAAAGAAATTGGAACGCTCAAAGGAACTCCTGGCTTGGCTTGACAAATTCTAGCGACATTGTTCCCCATCAGGCAGATTAAATTAACAGTTTGAATCAAAAGCGCGAGCTATTAGTAAGTAAGGACGCGATCGCAATAGCTAAGTGAGTTTAGGAGCTTTTAAGAATGCGATCGCCCTGAACTATCAAAGTACAATAGAGTTGCTTGTCAACTCAACCTCATTAATAACCAGAAAAATAATGAGTACTGCATCTTTTCAAGAACTCATCGATTCCATCGAACAACTCTCCCCAGAAGAACAAAACTATTTATTTGAATTGATTCAAAAGAGGGAATACGGAGAGAGAGGGATTCGAACCCTCGTTACCCTTACGAGTAAACAGCATTTCCAGTGCTGCGCCTTCAACCGCTCGGCCATCTCTCCTGATGGGTCGCGATCTACAATTATACAATAAGGAATAGTTTTCACCAAAAAAATTTATGACACGCCATTATCAAATTCGCATTCACAACCGTCAGGCTGGAACTGAGTATACTTTAGAAGTTCCAGATAATAGATATATTTTGCACAGTGCAGAACTTCAAGGGTGCGAGTTGCCTTTTGCTTGTCGTAATGGGGCTTGTACGACTTGTGCGGTGCGCGTTCTTAGCGGTGAGATTTATCAACCTGAAGCTATGGGACTCTCGCCTGAATTAAAACAACAAGGTTATGCGCTGTTATGCGTTAGTTATGCGCGATCGCATTTAGAAGTCGAAACACAAGACGAAGACGAAGTTTACGAACTCCAGTTCGGTCGCTATTTTGCCAAAGGAAAAGTTCGATTTGGATTACCTCTTGATGAAGATTAGCTTGTATCAGCGACCAGCTTTTTCAGTGACCAGTTACCAGTGACCAGTTACCAGCTTCATCAATACTTTCGACTTTACCCTTTACCCCATTTCCTAAACCAGTGACCAGTTATCAGTTAGTTATTTGTCCTTTGTAATCAACGTTCGATCGTTAATGACGAATAACTAGTAATCGGTTATCGGTGGGATTATGAGTTATGAGTGAGGACAACTAGTAACTGAGATTGCTATACTAACGACTGAGACTGCCATTCCACAGAGGAATACCCTGAATGTAACCCGTTTGTAGTAACTTATACTTTAATCAGAAAGTTACTATAGGGAATCCCCAGCTTAGCGTCAGTCATTCTTTTCGCCTGGGAACCAACTGACCAAAATACCCGCCAACGCCAAAATAAGCCAGATCCGCAAAGCGCGATCGGTATTGCGGATCGATCGCGGCAAGCCAAATGCTACCGCCAAGCAGTATCAGCACGACAAGCGATCGCACCGAAAAATTCTGGTTAAACCAATCTCTACACCACATATAGCGTCACATCGACTTAACCAAATCGTCACCCGCTATGACTGCGGTACGAAAAATATATTGGGAATTTTCGCGATATCGGCGATCGCTTTTTACCAAACTCATAAACTCGCGATGTCCTTTCCTAGTTCTCCCTACCAAACAGCCAGCAGAAGATGAACCGATATTAGATTCGCTCATGTCGTAGCCCCAATGCTGGTTGATGCCAAATAATCCTTCATGAACGCGATCGCCCGTTCGGATAAAATTCTTGTCCAAATCCCGATGAACGGGCACCCGAATGACTTGAACGAGCGCTTCGTGAGGCTGGCTATTTCCATGAGTTCCCACGCGCCAAGCCTTGTACTGCCCGAAAGCAATCCGCGCGGCTCCCGCTCGATTCATCGGGTTATAGGTATAGTAAGCGCCTGGCTCGGTCGTTCCTTCCCAACATCCGACAATGGTTGGCTTACCTCCGACAAATTGAATAACTAACCTGAGTTCGGGATAAGAAAAAGGACAGGTAGTAAGCTGAAAATTACCTAGAATTCAGATAACCTGTCCTATGTTTAGTAAGAAAGCTTTATTTTGTCATGTAGATGATTTCTGTCAAAAGTTTGAACCTCAGTGGCAACAAAAACTGTTGACTTATGGAGGAATTAAGCGGATGAGGTCGAGAAGCCTGTGTTTAAGTGAAATCATGACAATTCTAATTGCTTTTCATCAAAATCACTACCGCAATTTCAAACATTTTTATCTAAACCAGGTACAACAACAATGGGGTTCTGCGTTTCCGAAACTGCCGAGTTATCAAAGATTCGTAGAATGGATGCCCTCAACTTTAATTGCTTTGTGTGCCTATCTCAAACACTGTGAAAGGTAGTTGCACGGGGATTGGCTTTATCGATGCTACAAGAAAAGAAAGTTGGTCATAATCGTCGAATTTCCCGTCATCGGGTGTTTAAGGACATAGCAGCACGCGGAAAAACCTCAGTTGATTGGTTTTTTGGCTTCAAGCTCCATCTAGTTGTCAATGAGCTAGGGCAACTATTAAATGTGACTTTAACCCCAGGTAATGTCGATGACCGCCATCCGGTGCGCAATCTGCTTCAAGGTCTTTTTGGCAAGATTTTTGGCGAATGCGCAAAGCGCACGCTACGCGAACGCGGTTATGTCTCACAAAAACTGACAACTCAACTAGAGGAAGAATTAGGAATTGAGTTCTTTGCCAAACCAAGACGCGACATGAAAAATAAGCTGATGCGCCTTCATGACAAGCTTTTATCACGCAAACGCTCAATCCCACTCGACGATTAACGACCAACTCAAGAATATTTCTCAGATTGAACATTCACGACATCGCTCCCCAGTCAATTTTTGTGTTAACCTTCTGTGCGGATTAATTGCTTATTGTCACCAACTAAAAAAGCCTAGCCTTCGTCTAGAATGGCTTTTACCCCCCTCTGCTTAACCCGAACTCAGGTTTTTATAAGCTAGTCACAGAGATACTTCGGTAGTTTTCGGAGATGTCTATTAGTTATGGATGGAATCGCACTTAACAGAAATCTCTCTTGAGACGGATTATTGAACGATTTGCCAGTTACGAGGTTGATAGTACAAACATCGGCTAATCGTTCGCTCTGACTTGACGGTAAATCGAAAAGACTGCACGCCATCAAAATCATATTCTCTCTGGCGAACATAAATTTTGGCGCGGTATACGCCGGGAGTTAGACCGCAAAAAGGCATTTGCATTTGAATTTCCGCGCGTCCGGGGACAATTTTTAACGACGCACCATCGGTATCAGAGGTGACATAGAGAACGATTTCATGCTCTCCTGATAATGCTTTAACGAGAATTTTGACGTTGAGATCTTCAATCGTTTTATAGGATTTGCATTCTATCGATAAATAGGCAGGTTCTCCAGTCATCAACTCCGAAAGGACTTGACCGCTTGCATCTTTAAAAGAAAGTGCCAGAATATCGAGTCCTAAACTCTCGTTTTCTGGCTTTTCTGGCAAATACATTGCTCCCGTTGCGCTTTCTGTACCGCTCAAACAGAGGTCTTCTTCATATTTGCGGATGACGGCTTCTGTATCGCCGCCCATAATTAATTGACCTTTTGCCAAATAAACCGAGCGATCGCAAACATTCATGACATTATGAGGGTTGTGAGACACTAACACAAAAGCCGTCCCTCGTTCTCTCAATTTTGCCAGTCGGCGATGGCACTTCATCTTAAATTTAATGTCACCTACTGCCAAAACCTCATCGATGAGTAAGATTTCTGGCTCTACGTAAACGGCACAGGCAAATCCCAACCGCGCAGCCATACCAGAACTATAGCTTTGTACGGGTGCGTCAATAGCTTCCCAAATTTCGGCAAAATCGACTACCTCATCGAATCGCTTTTTGATTTCTCGCGTTGGCAGCCCTAAAATGGACATATTGGCGTAAATATTTTCCCTTCCCGTTAAAATTGGGTTAAATCCCGCTCCCAAAGCAATTAATGGGGCAACCCGACCGACAATATCGACCGACCCCGTATCTGGCTTGATCAAACCGCTAATAATCCGCAGCAGCGTACTTTTTCCGGCACCATTAGCGCCAATTAGACCTAATGCCTGTCCGCGTCGCAGTTGAAAGCCAACATCTTTAAGCGCCCAAAATTCCTTTTTTCTAAGCGTTTCGCTTTTTCTCTTCCCGCCAACTAAATCGGTCGCAATATCTCGAATGCCATAAAATAACGAGGTTTTTAAGTCTCGACAAAATTTTTTAGAGACGTTGTTAACCGAAATTACTACCTCTGAATCGTCATTTTGAGTCGCAAACTCGCGATCGCTAATTTCAACTGTCATTAGGAACTTACCCTTTCAATTACGTAAGGCATGGCTAGACGAAATGCTATCCAAGTCAGCAACAAACCCATTAATGTGAGTATACTAACAATCCAAAAGCTCAAGGCATCCGAAACGATTCCCGTCGTTGCTAACTCTCGCGTCGTCACTAAAAGAGGCGTTACGGGATTGAATTTTACTAATATACCAAAAACCCCTTGGTTGGGAACTGGATAAATAACGGGTGTCAGAAATAGCCAAAACCCTGTAATCATGGTTAAGGTTTTCTGTACGTCTTGATACAAGACTCCCAATGGCGACAACAAAGTACCCAAAAACGTCCCCAATAAAATTAAATGAACGAGTGCTACTGGCGCTAAAATAACCGTCCAACCGACCGGAATTTGAAACCAAATAAATAACGCCACAATCAAAATGAGCTTGATTGCAAAGTTGAAAAAGACTTCCCCCAGCTTTGCCAAAATAATCGCTTCTCTGGGAAAATTAACTCTTGCTAGCATCGGTTTAGCTATGGTGATGGCTTGGACGGGACCGTTGAGAGCATCGACAAAGGTTTGCCATAGTGCCGTACTGAACATGACATAGGCTGGATAGGGAAGGTCGGTTTTGCCAACGCTAATAACGTTAGCATCGTTAGCTAGTGTAAATCCTGCTGCCATAAAAATCGGCGGTAAAAATGCCCAAGCAATTCCTAAAAAGGATTGGCGATATTGAGCGCTAATATCTCGTACCATCAGTCGCCATGCTAGTTCGCGACTAGCAAGTAAGTCCCTCCACATTAGTTTGAATAATTGGATGGGATGCTTCAATAGACTATCTGGCGTATGAGTGATTTTCTGTGGCATAAGTGAAGTTAACTATGAAAATAAGGGAATAGGCAATAGGGAGTAGGGAGTAGCTTCGCTTGGGTAAAGGGGAAAGGGGATTGGGAAAAGAAATATTTACTCCTGAACTCCTAAATTTTTGAACTTTGAACTTTGAACTTTGAACTGTTAGGGGAGTAGGGAGTAGCTTCGCTTGGGTAAAGGGGAAAGGGGATTGGGGGATAAATAGGGCTACTTATAAGCTTTTTTCCTTTAAAAAACAGTTAAAGAACGACTGTCAAACGCACTAGCAATGCTGTGCCATGCTAATTTGGGTTGTAAATCTCTATCTAAAGGCAGAGGACGAACGGGAGCTTTATCCGGTCTAGCTCTATGTTTGGAAAGCCAGGTGTAGCGATCGCTCAATCCCCACGTCAAGACGGCAATGGTCGCGGGTTCGTCTAAGACGACGGATAAATAATCTTCATATACTTGAGCGACGCGGCGATCGCGTATTTTATAGTCATAAGGCAATTCGCGATCGGCAACATCCATTTCTGTAACCATAATCTTCAAACCCATACTCGAAATATCTTCTAAAAACTTTCGCAGTTTGTTGGGATTAAAACGGGTTTCGGCGGCAGATAGATGAGCCTGAAGACCGATCGCGTGAATCGGCGTTTTTTTAGCCTTTAACCGCTCTAGGAGCTTGAGAACCGATTTTCGCTTCGCTTCCTGTTCTCGCGTGTCATAGTCGATGTCGTAGTCGTTGTAGACTAATATTGCTTGGGGATCGGCTTGGGCGGCAACCCGAAAGGCAAGATCGATATAATCTTCGCCTAAAAATTTCAGCCAAGGCGATTTTCGCAACCCGTTAGGTTGTCTGTCGGGAGGATAAATGGCTTCGTTGACTACATCCCAAGAATGGATCTGTCCGGCATAGTGTTTGACGACTGTTTCGATATGATTGGTGAGAAACTGCTCGGCGTTTTGGCGGTTAACTGTTTCCCGAAACCAGTCGGGCAAATAAGCGTGCCAAACAAGCGTATGACCCCGAAATAGCAAACCATTCTTGCGAGCGAATCGAGCCAACCAATCGCCTTGAGTGAAATCAAAGCGATCGGAACTGGGACGCACCGCACCCCATTTGAGTTCGTTTTCGGGCACTAAAATGGCGCATTCCTCAAGAAATCGACGAGTAAATGCTGCGTTTGAGGAAAGCGTTTTATATTGACTCGCCGCTCCATAAATTAAGCCTTTGGTCGCAGCACGCGCTTTTAAGGATGATTCTGCCACTTTAGCGTTGGCTGCTATTCTTATACCAAATCTGGTAGCGATCGCCCCCCTAATTCTGCCCTCCTGCCTGGGGAGAGGATCGGGGGGTGAGGGTTCGTGGGTTTTGTTAACCAGATTTGCTATTACACCTATCAAAGAGGATAGCCCTAAGTACAAAACCTCTCGTCTGGGGAGCGCTCGTTTTTCAAACATTTTTAACTGGCTCAGGCTGGTTTGCGACAATTGTAGTTTGCGGATTTGGCATTATTTGTTGCTGTATGCGTGCGTGGCGATCCGTTAAATAGCGGTTGAGACGATGCTCGAATCCCATCAACACTCTTGCTAGCCAATGAGTCCCCACGCCGAAGGTTAAGCGACGCGCCAACGGCTCGATAATCGTTTCATATCGCCGCCATCCTACGTGTTTGTATTTCGTCTGAAAATAACCATCCTCAACGACTTCCCACTTTTGTTGCATTCTCTGCAAGCTAGCCAGCAACCAAGCATTACTCCAACGCAGCATATAGTAATGCAGATCCGTCCACTCCAAAGGCGGGCCGGGGACGTAAGTGACGATAGAAGCGGGTTCAAAATATACCGTCCCGCCAGCCTTTGCTACGGTCATACAAAAATCTAAATGCTCCTTGGTATTTAAAAACGCTTCATCGAGCATTCCTACGCGATCGAAAATCGAACGGCGAACTAAAACGCAGTGAAACTCTGCGAGTTCTGTTGGCGATCGCTTTAACTGGTCGTATACTTCTTTTACTTGCTGACCTTGCTTGTACATTTTCTCCCGAATTCTTCGCCTACCCGTTTTATCAGTCCAAATATGCGATTCTCCACCTGCAAAGTGAACGATTTCATGTACGGGTTCGTTTTGACACATCAGAGGCCCGACAATGGCGGCTTCGGTTTCTTCGGCGCAACAAACCAATGCTTGCAACCAGCCAGGAGAGACGATGACATCGTTATCAACAAA
>JALOOL010000256.1 GCA_025454425.1 Hydrococcus sp. Prado102
GAAGAAGCAGTAGGAAGCGATCGCTTAGTCATTGTAGTCGGTCAATTTCATCCTTGGTTTAAGCGCGATCGCGTTTTTCTGACTGAATTAGTAACAACAGATTGGGTGATGCGAGAACCTGGTTCTGGTACTCAACAGAGATTTGAAGAGGCTTTACAAAATTGGGGCATCGACTTGACGCAATTAAAAGTCACTATGGTTTTAAATACGGGGGAAATGGTCAAATTAGTTGTCGAAAGCGGTATTGCTGCTGCTGGGATTTCTGAGTTGATGGTCGTCAAAGAATTGTTGCTGGGGACGCTCAAGCAAGTCCAAGTTATTGACAATCGCAATGACAAAAATATAACTCTAGAATTTGTTCGACCTTTCTTAAAGCTCAAACATCGACAGCGCTTTCAAACTCGTCTTTCAGAAGTTTTTGAGGAAATCTTAAAGACAAAAGGAACGCAAGCAATTCTCGCTTCTTAACTTATATTTCAAACATAAATAAATCTTAAATGTATTGGAAATCAATCTTATTCAAGCTAAGATTGATTTATCAAGCCGATAAATAACAAATAAAACGCAAAAATGAGCATTATCGTCCAGCAAGTCTCGAAAAACTTTGGAAATTTTCAGGCATTACAAAAGGTCAGCCTTGAGGTAAAAAAAGGCAAGCTAGTTGCCTTGCTTGGCCCTTCAGGTTCGGGAAAATCTACTTTATTAAGAGCGATTGCGGGTTTAGACGCGCCAGATACGGGTTCGATATTCATTAACGGTCAAGACGTAACACACCTAGATGCCAAACAGCGCAATATCGGCTTTGTTTTTCAACATTATGCGCTTTTCAAGCATTTAACCGTCCGTCAAAATATTGCCTTTGGTTTAGAAATTCGCAAGTACTCTAAAGCCGTCATCAAACATCGAGTCGAAGAATTGTTAGCATTGATTCAGCTAGAAGGGTTGGGCGATCGCTATCCATCTCAACTTTCTGGCGGTCAGCGCCAACGAGTCGGGTTGGCACGTTCTATCGCCATACAACCTCAAGTTTTGCTTCTCGACGAACCTTTTGGCGCTTTAGATGCCAAAGTACGAAAAGAACTCCGTAGTTGGTTGCGAGGATTTCATGAAGACGTTCGCGTGACTAGCATTTTCGTTACCCACGACCAAGAAGAAGCAATGGAAGTTGCCGATGTCATTGTTATTATGAATCAGGGCGCGATCGAACAAATAGGAACGCCTGCTGAAATTTACGATCGCCCAGCAACGCCTTTTGTAATGAGTTTTGTAGGAGAAGTAAACGTTTTACCTTCTACGGCACGTTTGTTTTGCCATCTCGACGATTGCGCCAACGACTTACAAGCATTTGTCCGTCCCCACGACTTAGAAATTAAAACATCCTCCGATAGAAATAGTACTCAAGCTAGAGTTAAGCGAATTATCCATCTCGGTTGGGAGATTCAAGTTGAGTTAGCCTTAGCAGATAATCTAGAAGCCGTAGCGTATCTAAGTAGAGAACAGTTTACTCAACTCAATTTGCAACTAGGTCAACAAGTTTTTGTCAAGTCCCATAAAGCCAAATTTTTTGATTCTCGTTTGAGTTCGGTATAAAAGAAAATGTTGAAAAAATTATCCAATGGATTTTTAATCGCGATCGGATATTTGCTTTCCCCTTTATGTTGGTGGAACGATCTATTTTTTAATTTACCCATCGCTTATTTTTTCGGGAAACTTTGTGGTTTATTTTCTCAAAGTTTCTTTGTGACTGGTGCGATCGCAGGATATTGGCTTTCCAATATTGTTGGAATACTCTTAATGCAATTTGGAACGCTAGCGCTCTTGAAAAATCAATCAGAACCCCAACCTCACAACCTCAAAAAAGAGCTACTAATGGGGTTCGTCTCATCTACCGCTTACACTTTAGCAATTTTAGCTTTAATCCATTTCAAAATTTTAGATACGCCTCTTTTAGCTTCAATAATTTCTGATGGATCGGGAAAAATTAATTAATACCAATTTAAAATCGCTTTTTCAAAATCCAAAATTTAAAACGCTACTATTTGGAGTTTATTTTCCTTTACTAATTTTTGTCGAACTTGCCATAGCTGTCTGGCAAAATGGAGGTAGCTTAGCCTGGGATATTTCGATTCTTTTAGCAATTCATCAAATAGCCCAGACGCGACTCGATAGTTTTGCTGCTATGCTGACTGAGTTGGGGACATCTTGGGGTGTCGTTCCAGTGACGGCAATTATCGCGTTAATACTATTATTGTCGAGACGGTGGCGACAAAGTATTTATTTGCTGAGTGCCGTATTAGGAAGCTATGGCATTAGCTTTACCGCTAAGATCTTACTGCATCGAGCGCGTCCTAGTTTGTGGGAATTATCTTATCCCCTACCTTTAGATTATGCTTTTCCAAGCGGTCATGCCATGTTGAGTATGACGTTAGTTGTAGCTTTAATCGTTCTGAGTTGGGGAAGTCGTTGGAGTGCTTTTGTATCGATCGCAGGAGCAATCTTTGCCATAGCGATCGGTTGGACGCGGATGTATTTAGGCGTTCATTTTCCTAGCGATGTTTTAGGCGGATGGATGCTGGCGATCGCGTGGGGAATGGGAGTTAGCTTATTATTGGGACTGAATTTTAGCCAAGAAGATTTAGATAACACAGATAAAATATGAACAGGCGCGATCGCGCCTGTTCGTTCGGGAAAATTATCTTTAACGTTTGTTATAAAGTAGCCATTCCTGCTGGTGTAATTGCGTTTTCGAGATCGGCTCCTTGTAAATTAGCGCCCTCAATATTAGCATCAGTTAAATTAGTCTTTTGCAAATCTGTTTGAGCTAAGTTAGCCGCTTGTAAATTAGCCAATTGTAAGTTAGCTTTTTCTAAATCTGCACCCAGTAAGTTAGCTCTTTGCAGATTAGCTCCTGTCATGTTAGTCTTACCTAAATCGGCTCCTTGTAAATTAGCATCTTGCAGATTTGTTGCTTGTAGATTCGCCTTTTCTAAATCTGCATCTTGTAGGTTAGCTCCTTCCAAGTTTGCTGCCTGTAAATTTGCCGCTTCTAAATCTGCGCCTTTTAGATTGCATCCAACACATTCATTCGTTTGTAGTAAACGCTGGATATTAGCTTTTACAGACTGTACTGGCGAGGCAACTTGAGAAACTGAAGCGGGTGCAGATAGTGTTTGTGCGAGCGCGATCGATTGATTGAATAGAAAAAATACGGCAAATAATGCTAAAAATACTGTGCTGAGAACCCGATTAATTAGCTTTTTCATTAGTATTTCCCATCTAAATAGCTGTTAAGTCAAGAGCAAAACCTTAAACAAAAATTAAATTGTTAATTTGATTTTTGCTCGTTGTTGTCTTTTCTCAATCTTTAATCTTCTCTTTGATAAAATCAAATATTTTTTCTTGTTGAATTGAAAACTAAAATTTATGAATAAGCTCAAAGGTTCTAATTACGTAGCTTTTAATCTACGAAAAGTTTTTTAATAATTTAAATATAAGTACCTGCACAAAATTAATTACACATTTAGCTGACTCAAGAAAACATCTATGTCGCCTATAGGGTGGGCAATGCCCACCCTACCTACGAGTATTTTAAGCATTAGAAAACAAGCAAAAATAAGACTTTTGCTTTCAATCAATTTTATTTATCGTTTTAACAAAAAAGAATATTTGCTCTTATTATTGTGTCTCGCTTACTATGAACTTGTTAGAACAACTAATGCTAAATCCGCTTTAGGATACCTCCAATAAAAGCCCTCATCAGAAGTTCTCTCTACCCTCACCTTAACCCTCTCCCACAGGAGAGGGAAAAAAGAGTTTTATTGACCGGATTTGGTATAAATCTTAATCTCCAACTAAAACCGTTAATTTAATTTAGATTTATTTAAATTAAATTTTACAAAAAAAAGAAAAAATTTTGCTTACTTAGGAGAGCGAATATGAATCCAACTCAAGCTCGTCAACAAGAAATCGATTCGTCCGAAAAACTATTAAAAAAAATTCCTCAACAACCTGAAATTCAAGAGCGGACTTTCGGACAAAAATTAGCCGATTCGATGGCAACAAAAGTTGGTTCTTGGGCTTTCTTAATCGGACAAACGACTGTTTTAACAGCATGGGTTGGCACGAATCTTACTCCAGGATTACCGCACTGGGACGAATCCCCATTTATCTTACTCAACCTAGTCTTTTCTTTTGCTTCTGCTTATACTGCACCCATCGTTCTCATGAGCCAAAATCGTCAATCCGATGAAGACCGCAAACAATCTGCTCACAACCATCAAGTAAATTTGCAAACGGCTCATAATATTGAATTACTACACCAAAAAATAGATGAATTGCAGTCTCAAAATCTGTCACGATTACTCGAATTAATCAAACAACAGCAGGTAAATCAAACAGTTGAATCTAACCTAGAGAAAATAAAAACATCACAAGAAATATCTCTGGTTCCTTCTCTCAATCTCGTGTATTTGAATGGTGAAAATTTTAAGCCGCAGCCAAAATTATCTACTCTTACTAACATCACTTCAACCTTCTATCAGCACCAAACAAAAAGCGATAACCATCGATCTAATTAATCAATTTCTGGAAGATTTTGACATCTTCAAAAAACGATCGAGCGCATCATCAAGGAATCAACAAAAATGAATCATCTTATTGCGGCGATTGCCTTTGGCGGTTTCCCTTGGGCGATCGCAACTGGCATCAGTGCTTTTATTGCTACTAATCTCGACGACATTTTTATCCTGCTCTTATTCTTTTCCCAAGTCAATAAGCTATTTCGTCATCGCCATATCGTCATGGGTCAGTATTTAGGGTTTGCTACCCTAGTTTTAGCAAGCTTGCCAGCTTTTGTAGGAGGAATGTTATTACCTCCAGCTTGGATAGGCGTATTAGGCATTATCCCGATCGCGATTGGAGTCAGTCAATTGTTCAATCGAGAAGAAGATGACGGTCAATCGCCAGAAATATCAACTCTCAATCGCTCAAAAACAAATTCTTTACTTGCCAATCTTTTTACTCCCCAAACCTACAGCGTTGCTACCGTTACCTTCGCCAACGGCGGCGACAATCTTGGCATCTATGTCCCTCTATTTGCCAATTGTAGTTGGTCGAGTCTTGCCATCATCCTCAGTATCTTCTTTTCGTTAGTGGGAGTCTGGTGTTACACGGCGTATCGCTTGGCTAATATCCCTGCGATCGCCCAAACTTTAACTCGCTATGGCAGTTATCTGGTTCCTTTTGTTCTCATTGCTTTGGGAATCTCGATCCTCGTCGAAAACCACACTTTAGAAGAACCGAGTTTGATGGTAATTACCTTAACGATGGGTGCAATCATTTTGATGAAGTCTCGAATGAGCGAACAATCTCCAGAAGTTAGCAGAGATTGATTACTAAAAGTTTATCCAATCCAAAAAGGAGAATTAACCATGAAATTGTTTCAAGTTACTTTGGTCTTATTAGTGTTTTTAGTCAATCTGTTATTCGTTCAACCCTCATGGGCAGACCGACCGAAATTGGACGAGAATAAAGACTATCAAGAATTAACTACACAACTCGATAGTTTTTTGCAGGCAAAAACCGATAACACCTTACCAGAAGGTATCTCATCGGCGGATGAACTAGACCAAAAAATTACTCAGTTGCAGTATCAGAAATACATTGTTGAGAATGGCGAGGGCGTTGGTATATGTCGTAATGAAAGCGGGGGTGCGATCGCGGTATATGGTGCTAAATCAAAGAAATCTACTTCTACTTTTGACGACGAACTTTATATCTTGCCCGATGGCGAAGAGACAGACGACGACTGGAATTGCGATGGTGTTTTTGTCCCCAACGATGTTAAGGTAAGCGGTCTGGATTTAAGCGGTGCAAGTGCAATTAAAATTCTTAATGGTACTGAATTAACGATTAGTTCTAACCCTGATACAGGCACACTTGAATTTAATCTTCCTCCAGCAAAAGTTTTTAAAGCAGGGGAAATTAATTGGGATATTCCCGATCTTGCCCAAGCTGACCTCAGTCGTACTTTGCAACAAGCACCAACTGATTAATTTCAGTTATCAGTTATCAATAATCAGTTATCAATATAAGCCAAAAATTGATAGCTGATTACCAAGTTCTGCTCGCGCGAGCAAAATGCTCGCACTACTCGTATTTATTATGTTTATCTACTTATGTCTTTTAAATAACAGCTAACAGCTAATAGCTAAAAAAGTTATGAAAATCTTTTTAATTGCCTTAGTCATGCTACTTCATATCGTGTTGGCTCTGCCTTCTTGGGCTGCTCGAACAAATTTTAGCCCTAATTCTGACGCTTTTGCGATCGGTCAGCGAGTTACTTGGCATTATCAAGCTCGTTCTGGATCTGATGAGGTTCGTAAAATTTCTGCCGAAATTATTAAGTTAGGAGTCAAGCGAGTACAAATTAAAGTACGTCAAAATAATGGCGATTATGTTAATCGTTGGGTGAATGCAGATAAGCTGGAAAAGCACAAAAAATAATTCTAAGTTTAAAACAACTTACTCAAACATTATTAACTTGCTTGGTTTAAAACAAGTCACTGACACAGGCTATTCAACTTTTTTCACCGGATTAATCCGTGGGGTCAATCCAAAATCCTTTCATCCAAAATCCAAAATCGGTTGACAATCCTAACAGTGTTCAAATTCTAGCTCAGCGATCGCCCTTTGCCGCAACAGCTTACAAATTTAGGTGACAACAGTGAATTCTTGCTTGGTACGATCGAGATGAACGACTTCGATTTCGGGTAGCTCTTGAAATAGAATCGTACTGAGATAACGCTCTCCAAAACTGGGCTGTACGAATACAATTAACTTCCCTTCATTTTCTGGACGCTTGGCGACCTGAATCGCTGCTGCTAGTGCCGCACCAGACGAAATCCCCGATAGCAATCCTTCTTCCCGTGCCAGACGACGAGCATAAGCGATGGATTCAGAGGAGCTAATTTGAATTACCTCGTCGATTAATTCTTTGCGCAACACTTGAGGCACAAAACCCGCCCCAATGCCTTGAATTTTGTGAGCGCCAGCTTTGCCACCCGATAACACTGGACTTTCTGATGGTTCGACTGCGATCGCCCTAAAACTAGGCTTGCGTTTCTTAATTGCCTCGGCAACACCAGTGATTGTACCGCCAGTTCCTACCCCGGAAATCAAAATATCAATTTGTCCGTCGGTATCTGCCCAAAGTTCTTGGGCAGTCGTTTCTTGATGAATTTGAGGATTGGCAGGATTAGCAAACTGCTGGGGCATGAAGGCGTTAGGTAACTGGGCAACAATCTCTTCGGCTCGTTGTACTGCACCTCTCATCCCCTCTATTCCTGGCGTTAATTCTAACTGGGCACCATAAGCTTTGAGCATTGCCCGTCGCTCTAAACTCATCGTTTCAGGCATAGTCAAAATCAGTTGATAGCCTTTTGCTGCTGCGATCGCCGCTAAAGCAATTCCCGTATTGCCAGAGGTGGGTTCGACCAAAACCGTTTTTCCAGGCTCAATTAAGCCCGCTTTTTCTGCCGATCGCACCATCCCTAAACCAATTCGATCTTTAACTGATGAGGTTGGATTTAAACTTTCGAGTTTGGCAAGGATTTGAGCCACACAACCTTCTGCAACCGGAATGCGATTGAGACGCACTAGAGGCGTTTGTCCGATTATCTCAGTAATATCTTTGGCAATTCCCATGATTTTCTTTGACCTTAAAATGACAATAGTACAATAACACGATGGATTTTATGTATTTAGATAAAATGTATACAGAACAACGAACTTTTGGCGAGAGGCTATAGTAACATCATAATTACATTATTCCTATCAAGTAATTGTATTTTCTCAAAAAAGATTTAGAGTTTGCGATCGCGCAGAGCCAAGGGCGATCGCAACAAGCTGAAATCTCAAAATTACACAGTCTCAAGGGATTAACTAACAGACTGCCAATACACAGGAGCAACCTGACGATGAAACTTTATTATGTGACTTTAAATTCTTGGGACGAAGCTCGTCAAATCGGACACTCGCTCTTAGAAAACAAGCTAGCCGTTTGCATTAACTGGTTCCCGATTACTTGTGCTTATCGTTGGGAAGGAGAAATTACTGAAGAGCCAGAAGTGGTGCTAATTGTCAAGTCTCAAGATGGTTACAAAGACGCGATCGCACAAACCATAAAACAGCACATCAATCACACCAACTTTATTGCAGAAATTTCTCCCACCAATATTAATCAGGGATTTGTAGATTGGTTAAACCAAGAAATTCCCGTTCGCTTTCTTCAAACAACTAACTCTTAGACGATCGCAAAGTGTTGATTTATTCGACCAAAACCTTACTAAAAAAATTGCTTTGGCGGGCGCGAAGGCGAGCAATAGCGCTTTTTCTTTTGTTTGCCCTCGGTTTGGGGTTGAGCTTGGTTATATCGGCTTGTAGCCCTAATGTGGCTCAAAATCAATCGCTAGCCCTGCGAATCGGCTATCAGAAATTCGATCCGCTGACTCTGGTAAAAGCCAAGGGAAATTTAGAGGAAAAGCTAAAACCGCTAGGAGTGTCTTCTGTGGAATGGACGGAGTTTCAGTCGGGGCCGCCCATCATGGAGGCATTAAATGCGGGGAGCATCGACATTGCCCGTACCGGAGACGCACCCCCCGTCATCGCTCAAGCGGCTAACGCCCCCTTAGTTTATGTGGGAGGAAGTGCCCCTAAGAATAGAAGTTCTGCGGTGTTGGTGAGAGAAGATTCTCCCATCAAGACAATTGCTGATTTGAAGGGCAAAAAAGTCGCCTTTGCCAAGAGTTCCAGCGCCAACTACTTTATCGTGCGCGTGTTGGAATCGGGAGGGGTGAAGTGGGAAGATATCAAACCCGTTTATCTATCTCCAGCCGATGCGCGATCGGCATTCGAGCAAGGTAGTGTCGATGCTTGGGCGATTTGGGATCCTTTCTATGCAGTAGCACAAACCCAAGCGAAAGCACGGGTGTTGCGAGATAGCGATGGTTTGGTGTCCAATCGAGATTTTTATCTAGCTAATCGAACGT
>JALOOL010000028.1 GCA_025454425.1 Hydrococcus sp. Prado102
AGTCATGAGCGATCGCGATTTTTTACTCCAACACGCTTTAGAATCCCCTTTATGCTACAGTCGTCCCTACTGCAATCTTACAGATGCACCGTCAATGAGTAGACTTGTTTAGGATTTAGATAACAGTGTCAAAATAGAAAATGCGATCGCCACATGGCGAGCAATACGTCCCAACTTACCCGAACCCGAACCAGTATTCGATCGATATTGGTCTATTATTTTCCCTATTTTAATTTGAAGCAAATCATGTCAGAATTTGTTACTCCGATGCGCCTGCTAGAGTCTTACAATCTTTATCCAGATTGTCTATCGCTGCAAATAGAAGTTTCTCCTACGCGATCGCCTTCACAACAGTTCGATCTCTACCTAACCATCCACTGTAACGAACAATGGAAATCGTTACTCGACGGTCGCATTAAATTTGCTTTAAAAGGAGGCGAACTAAAACTTAGCTTAGAAAATCTGGAAATAGATTCGACCGATTCCGATCTAAGCGAATTATTTCAGATTACTACCACGATTTCCGCGACTAATCTAACTTGGCGATTTTCTCCTAAATTAGGCGATTTAATCTTAAAAGGCGATATAAATCGGGTTAAATTGGGAGTCTTAACGATACGCGATCGCCCTTATAGTTTAGCTGCTACATTTGCCATTTCCAAAGCGGACATTTCTTTAATAGATGCTGAAAATTTATGGCGACACGATATCACTCCTAACAAACACGGCGTTTTAGAAAGAGCGATCGCGCTATTGTTGTTAGAAAATCGTTTTCAACCTTATCTAAGTTGGACGCAACTCGGCTCTCAAGATTATAACGATTGGACGACGCTTCTCAAAGAACGCCAAGCAACACTTACACCAGAATTAATCTTGCAAATTAAACAACTCATCGATCGCATTTATGAAGCTAAAACCGATAACTTTTTGGAACTCGTCGAGTTAGCTAAATTAAATCCCTTGGAAGATCTAACCGGAGGAAACTTTTTAGCCGTTAATCTAAGCGGGATCGAACTGAGTGGCGCAAATCTTTTTCGCACTAATTTTAGAGGCGCAGTTCTAACCGACGTAGATTTAAGCGAAGCCAATCTCAGTCATGCTAAGCTCAGTGGTGCGGATTTAAGCGGTGCGTATCTTGGAAACGCTAATTTAAGCCATGTAGATTTTAGCCGTGCTAGTCTAGCGTTAGCAAATTTGATTGGAGCCGATTTAACCTCTGCTAATCTACAAGAAGCTAACTTAAGCAATGCGAATTTCAGCGGCGCAACGGTATTGCAGGCAAAATTTAGCGATAATCCCGGTTTAGAAGAGGAAGTTAAATTAATTCTTAAAGAAGGCGGTGCGGCGATCGAATAGCTTTTTGTTTGATGTTATCGACGATCTAAAATAGATTTTTTTATTTTTGTGTAATTTTTAAGGATTTACTCCAATAAATCCAAAAATCTTAGCAAATCCGCCAAGAACAGCAATAACCAAGCTGATAAAAATACCACGATTGACAAATTTAACGCTGTCTATTCGTTTACCTAGACCATCAATTTTATCATTAAAAGATTTAAGATTTTCTTCAAATCGAGATTAATTGACTTCTAATCTATTAAATCGTTCATCTTAAATGTAATAGATAGTTAAGGGGAAGAAGAAAGACTGAAAGTATTGAAATTGTGGGAAAAAATGTTATTGTGATTATAGTTGAGGGCACGTAGCTCAGTGGATAGAGCATTAGATTCCGGTTCTAAGGGTCGGGGGTTCAAATCCCTCCGTGCTCGCTGTTCAATTAAAGGGAAGATAGACAAATTTGCCTATCCTACAATTTTGTTAACTCCAATGACGATCGCTTACTTAATCTTGCCAAATTGCCATATCGGTTTGAGCGTCGAATAAGTGAATTTTATCCAACATGGGAGACAACCAAATGCGATCGCCCAAATGAATTTGAGCGTCGGAAGGAACCCTTGCTATCAAAGATGAATCGGGGTCTTCAAGCGGATGAACCCAGATATATGTCTCGTTACCCAACGCTTCGACTAAATCGACTTGTACTTGTAAATTATGGGGCGAAGGAGTACCGATCGCGAAATGTTCGGGTCGAATACCTAAAAGGAGCGATCGCCCTTGATAAGACGATACCCATTGCGACCAGAGATCGGATATGGTTAGCTGAAACTGAGAATGCGTCAAGGTTATCGGACTATCGACTCTAACCGATAAAAAGTTCATCGGCGGCGAACCGATAAATTCTGCTACAAATCGATTAGCAGGACGGTTGTAAATTTCTAATGGTTTAGCGAGTTGCTGGATTTCTCCGCCATTCATGACAGCGATGCGATCGCCCATCGTCATTGCTTCGGTTTGGTCGTGAGTAACGTAGATGGTCGTCACTCCAAGTTGGCGCTGTAACTTGACAATCTGCGATCGCGTTTGCGCCCTTAATTTAGCATCCAAGTTGGATAGCGGTTCGTCCATTAAGAAGACTTGAGGATTGCGAGAAATCGCCCTCCCAAGTGCGACTCGCTGTTTTTGTCCGCCAGATAGTTGTTTGGGTAAGCGATCCAACAACAACTCGATTTGCAACAATTGAGCGACTTTTCTGACCCTTTCGTCAATGGCTTTTTCTTTTTCACTCAGGTAACGGAGTTTTCTTGGCAATTTTCTTGACATTTGTGCCAAGATATCCTCCATTCTACTCGTTTTTCCATCGTTGATGCCCATGCGCCGCAAGCCAAAGGCGATATTATCGTAAACGCTCAAATGCGGGTAGAGAGCGTAGTTTTGGAAAACCATCGCAATATCGCGTTCTTTAGGAGGTAAAGAATTGACCGAGCGATCGCCCACCCAAATATTACCAGCGGTCAACTCTTCTAATCCCGCAATCAGACGTAAAAGCGTACTTTTGCCGCAACCGGAAGGGCCGACCAGTACCATAAATTCACCATCCTCAATGGTGAGGTTAATGGAGCGCAAAACGCTTGCACGATCTAGTTTTTCATCTTTTTTTGGATGAGAAGATCGGCTGCTGGAAGTCGCTTTTCCGGTTCGATTGGGAAAGCTTTTGTAGATATTTTCTAAAATAACTTTTGCCACGTTCGCAAACTGTTAACAGCGTTTAGTTTTATGCGACCTATTTCGAGCAATTCTAGTTTCGATCTTGCGATCGCTAATTTAATTCGGTTTTGGATCGAATTGTATCATTTTAGCTTGGTGCGATCGCGATCGCATTTTATTGAGATAACGATCGTAATTTGTTCTAATCGATCTCACAGTCAAGTACGGGAAAATTTCCGAAGATAAATGATGTAAGTTAACTCCAAAGACGAATATGTTACCCTTATCTCCTGCGGATCGCCATCTTGACAACACCTTACTTCAGTTACTTGAGAGCTATAGCTTGGAAGATATCGTCTACACCCTGTATGGCTATGCAGATATGCAGGCTGAGCTAGCTAAAATTTTAGCTCAAAAACAAGCGGCTGCTAAATGGGAACATCAAGCCGAAGCACTTCATATTGCTTGTGAAATTTTAGATGAGGTTTACGATCGCGATCTGTGCCAATTACATCAATTAGAAAACTATGACTAAACCCTCGAACAGGTCACTTTTTAGGGCGCACGCCATGCGTCCCTACTGATTACTGATTACTGATAACTGATAACTGTTAAACATCGCCGTTAAAATACGAACGAAAATACTGCGCGTATAACTCACAACTGGGTATTGCTCGATCCCCTCGCAAACGAACCAACCCCAGACTTTGCAACTTAAATGCCTGTGCGAGATCTAATTCTACAGGTTCTTGTGAGATCGCGACTTTAGCGAATGCTTCTGTCAGACCAGATTGTTTTTGTTGAAGATTCCAGAGTTGACGCTGCAAGCGATCGCTATATATACGAGACAATATAGCGATCGAACCCGATAACAATTGTTCTAGCGTAACTTCTTTTCGCCAAAGACTATAAAATGCCTGTCGCACGAGGTCGGGTTGTCCTCCTACAAGTGCTATTAACTTTTCTACCTGTTGAGTTGACCAATCAAACCCATGTCGTCTGGCTAAATCTTGTATTTGTTCTGAGGTAAATTCGGGTAGTTGAATGGGCAATCCTACGTTAAAGGGAGACTGATTGACATTGAGGGGAATGTATACTTCGCTCGAATGAACGACTACTAAACGCAGCTTTTTCCAAATATCTTTATTTTTAGCTTCTTCGTGCCAAGCGCGTAGCAGTCCAAAAAAGTCATCGGCTAAGTTGGGGTATTGGAATAGAAAATCGACATCATCTAAACCCAGTACTAGCGGTTGGTCGATTCTTTCGAGTAAATACTGTTCTAGGTAAATTTTGCAGCTAATTTTACTACCAAACAGATCGTCCCAATAATCCATCAGACGATTGGGCATTTGTACGCCGAGACTAACGTTAGCACAAAACCATTGTAGAAATTTATCTAAGTCATAGAAGAGTCCGCGATCGGCGAGTTGAAAGTCGATGGGAACGGTTTTATATCCTTGTTGGTTTCCGTAATGAAGAATGCGCGACATTAGGGAAGTTTTCCCCATGCGCCTCGGTGCTTTGATACGAATGAGCGCTCCTGGCTGTAAGATAGCTTTGTAACAGTTGAATTCGATAGGCGATCGCTCGACATAAAAGTCTGAATTAAGAGGAACTTGTCCTTCTGGTACTTCTGGTTCAAACTCTAAGTAGGGTTTTTCAACTAGATTCAGTTGAGCTTCGCTTTTAGGTTCGGGTCGATAATAATCTTTGGGTTCTAAAACTAAATTAAATGCACTGAAGCAAATTTTGAGCGTTTGCTTATCGACTCCTGCTTCATTTCCAAAGACCTTCATTAAGGTATCGACTGCTAACCTCGTTCGTTCGCTTAAGGCTTCAAGAGTATATCGATTTCCGCTATTTTCTCGCTCTTCTGCTTCATTTTTAGCTTTTTGAAGTTTTTCTAACCCATGAGAAGTTAAAAGCACTCCTCGTCTTCTTCTTTGTCTTGGTCGATCGTCATTTTCCCTCGCCATCATCATACGCACTCTGCTGGGGATATCTCTCCCTTCTCCTTATTATTCAAACTCAAGTGTTTTTAGTTCAATTCCGTAACGAAGTTAGACCGAACTCTTGTTTAGATGGTTCAACAAATCGTGCTGACTTGCAATTAAAATGTTGCTAAAAGTTACAATATATTTCCGATTTTTAAGCAAGTTTTTGACTGGGATTTATAAGAATCGCTTGTTTTACCAAACAATTTAATAAAGTTTCCTTAAATTTGGCTTTGTCAGCCTAAAAACAATTTTTGACTAAAAAAATCAATACAAACTTATTTTCCAATCGTAAATTTTTTGCATTGAGAACAATAGCTCAGAGAATATATAAATAGAATGTTCTAGCTAATTTTTTCTCTTGGCAAAGCGATAGAATTTAACTCGGAACAATTATTGTAACAAAATTTTTTTTATTTAGCAAAACAACTATTACATCTTAACAATTATCAAGAAAAATATAAACTGCACAATTGATTGAGAAAAAGTTATTTAATTGAAAGAAAAATCTTCAAAAAAACTAAAACTAGATGATGGTTGCATAAAGGGTCATAGCAAATTGTAAATTTAAAGACTACTATTTGTAGCTAATAAATGTCCTTTAAGAGTCGCTAGAGGAATTTGGTAAAAATACTGGCGTTGAAAATGTTCTTCTCGAACCGCTTCTAAAAAAATAGCAATCGCATTATGTTGTTTTGAAGAGAACTTATTATAATAAGAAGCCTCTGTAGCACTTTGTTGTTCGCAAGAGAGCTTGTTATAATAAGAAATCTCAATCGAGCGATCGCTACAATGGCAAATAAATCCTAATTCAGAGAGTGCTTTTAATCCAAAATTGAGAGTGCGATCGCTCAAGTTTAATTTTTCTTGCAATTGGTCTAAAGTAACAACTTTTCCCGTGCGGCTGAGATATTTAGCAATACCGAGCAATTGTTGCCAAATTTGCTGGGGTTCGAGAGATTGTGGAGGAGTATATGCAAGAGCAAGTTTTTCTTCGCGCGCGATCGCATTTCGATATTCTTTATAAATTTCATTCCAACTAGTCGGACAAGCTTGCAAAATTCTATAATCCGAAAGTTCGATATTAGTTAGACCATTTCGATAGTCAAAAAGATCGTCCTTAGCAAGATTAATACTAAATTCAGTTGCTTGCGTATTCGGTTTAACAGAAATTAAACGAACTTCGTGACGATTTGAATAATTATTAAAATCTAACTCAACAATTGCATCGCAACGTTGTTTTGGAATTTCATCTTGATAATGTCCCCACCATCCCCCAGGAAAACCACTAGTAGCTGAATCGTCACAAATTTTAAAAGTGGTTTTGATGTAAGTAACTGTTTTCTTATGTAAATCTTTCGCGTTTCTATGGCTAACTTCTTCAAACCAGCAATTTTTTATTAATAATTTTGGCGTTGGGTTTCCCATTCCACAGGGTTCTATCAACTTTAATTCTTTAAAAAGCGATTTTCCTAATGTAGAAACTGTCACCACTAAATCTACTTCAATGGTAGGAGTCATCAAGGCTATATTTGAAATTTGTTGTCGCAATTGATATTCAATTGCTTCTCGAAATAGTGGAATATTTTCTATTGGCAAACTCAATCCCGCAGCAAAAGGATGTCCCCCAAATTTATGTAATAAATTCGCTTGTGTTTTTACCAATTCATAGAGATCGATATTTTTAATCGAACGAGCAGAACCGCGAGCAAGTTTAGCAGTATTTTCCATTTCATCTGTAGCAGTACTCAATAAAATTGTTGGGCGATTGTATTCTTGAGCAATTTGACTGGCAACTAATCCTAAAACGCCGCTTTGCCATTGGGGATCGTCTAAAACAATGACACTAGTAGTCGATAGATCGAGTTGAGATAATTTCTTTTTAACTTGTTCTACAACATCTTTTTGCAAGGCTTTGCGACGGGTATTTGCTAACTCTGCTGCTTCAGCTAGTTGCTTGCAATGTTTGCTATCTCGGCTAGTTAGTAATTCGACACAAAAACTAGCTTCTCCATGAATGCGACTAACTGCATTAATTCTCGGCCCCAAACCAAAGGAAATATCAGTCGGGCGATCGCCATTTTTATTACATAATTCTAAAAGAAAAGTTACGCCTGGGCGAATAGGGTTGCGTTTGTTATTTAAACGTTCTGAGAGTTTTTGAAGACCTTTTTGTGCTAAGTAACGACAATCTCCACTTAGTTGTACTAAATCGGCAATTAAACCAATAGTAACTAAATCTAATAATTCTTCTAGTGGTTGTTGGGCAACATCGGGTAAAACTTGATACAATGCTTCAACTAATTTATAGGCAACTGCGACTCCAGAAAGATGATATAAAGGATGGTTTTGGGCAAAATAGCGGGGGTTAATCATCGAAACAACCGAAGGTCTTTCATCTGGAAGTGCGTGATGGTCGGTAACGATAATATCAATACCTAATTCGTTTGCATAATTAATTTCTTTTAAATTAGTACTCCCCGTATCGCAAGTAACAATTAATTTAGTTCCTGCGATCGCTAAACGTTCGATTCCCAAACAATTTAGACCATGAGATTCGCTAATTCGATTGGGAATGTAATAATTGAGTTGTAAATGTTGGGGAAAGAATTGACCAAATCCTTCCCAAAGAACGCTAGTAGAAGTGATGCCATCAGCATCAAAATCGCCCCAAATAGCAACCTTTTCTTGGCGATCGCGCACTTTTAAAAGTCGTTGAATTGCCCATTTCATTTCTTGCCCAAAAGCAAAAGAACTAGTAGGTTGATAAGCATTGGGGTCGAGAAATTGTATTAATTGTTCGCGAGTGCATATACCCCTGTGCCATAAAATTTGTGCTGCATATTGTCCGTCAGATGGGGCGTAAGATTTAACAATTTCAAGAAACCACTCAGGAATTGGTTGTGAGGAGACAACTTGCCATTGAGGTTGCAGCATAACAATTCAACTCAACTTATCTTTAGTGAAGCGATTACAACTTATAATTATCCTAAATTACTTAGGGAAAAAGATTGTAGTTTTACGTCTCTAGATTGAGGTTTTTAGAATTGGGATCGCTAACAATAAGCTTAAATGCAAGTAGTAGGCGATCGAGATGGATAATAAAGCCCCCGAAATAGAAGTTTCTTCTTCTAAAGTCGATAAAACGCAGCCAACCGAACATGATGTAGTTGTTGCTAGCGATCGCGCTGAATCTTCTATCAACGACAAAATTAGCGAGTCGGTAGAAAAAGAATGCGATAGTCATGCTTATGCAGACTATGAATCAGAAAATAGCGATACAGACGATTCGACCGATAAATAACTCGATTAAAGCAACGCAAAATCATTAGAGCGATTTACGAGAAAAAAGCGATCGCAGGCGGTCGGATATATAGCAAAATAGATTTTTAAGATTGCGATGCTGTCGCAATCTTAATTTTGTATGGCGATCGCAGCGGTTGGTAAAATGAAAATCTCAGAGAATCTAATAAGTTTGAAAAAAACAAACTATCATAAAGCTAATTTTTATGAGACTCAATCTTTCAAAAGTCGAAACGATGGTAAGGAGTTTATCGTCCTAGTACGAGAAGCATTACTCAACAAGTAATCTTTGATACGCATAACTAACTTGAGTAGGGTAAGATACGATCGCTCCTACCAAACGGTATCTTAGTGTTACATTCAACTTTCAATTGATGGATAGCGGATATATTGTTTTTCTCGCCACCTCTGCTGGAATCTATGGTTTATTTGCCCTCGGACTGAATCTACAATGGGGTTTCGCAGGACTGATTAACTTCGGTCACGTCGCTTTTGCGACCATTGGGGCATACACTACGGCAATATTAACGCTTCAAGGCGTTCCATTAATTATTGCTTCTATTATCGGTGCGGGACTTGCTGCTTTACTCGGACTGGCGATAGGAATGTCCACCCTACGACTTAGAGAAGATTATCTCGCGATCGTTACGATTGGAGTTTCAGAATTAGTTCGTTTGGTTGCACTTAATGAAGAATGGTTGACAAAAGGGGCTTTTGGTGTAAATAGATATCCTTTACCATTGGACATACAACCCAATTTTATTAGCAGGCAATTTCTCATTGCTATATTGACGCTGTTGGCGATTTTTGCCGAATGGATGTTGTGGCGCAGCGTAAAGCGGCAGTGGGGCGAAAGTCAATCGATCGCAGACAAAAGCTATAAACCTACAAAACCTATTAGCCTGATAATTTGGGGCATTATAGCAACGGCGTTTGTTTTAGTAGTTTATGTCAACGGAGTCATTTCACTTTCTGACTACACCTTTAAAGCTGGTTTAATGGTATTAGTCTCGATCGTTTTAGCGATCGCCTATGCTGCGTTAGAATTTTTAGAGCGATCGCCGTGGGGACGAATTCTCAAAGCCATTAGAGAAGACGAAGAAATCCCCAGAGCATTAGGTAAAAACGTATTCTGGTATAAGTTACAAGCGTTTATGTTAGGTGGCGCGATCGCCGGTTTAGCAGGTTCCTTTTTTGCATGGCAGCTAACCACCATTTACCCGACTAATTTTGAGCCGCTACTCACCTTTAATGCTTGGATTATCGTTGTTTTAGGGGGCGCTGGCAGCAACGCAGGAACGCTTTTAGGAGCTATTATATTCTGGGCGTATGACTCTCTAACTCGTTTCGTGCTACCACAATTGGGAATTGCTGGCGATAGTCAGTTAGGCGCTTTGCGGGTTATGATAATTGGTTTGATTTTGATGGTTCTTATGATTTGGCGACCTCAAGGTATTTTAGGGAAGAAAGAAGAATTAACGCTTGGTCGATAATTCAGTAGTTCAGTAGTTCAGTAGTTTAGTAGTTTAGTAGTTAATATTCTTCCATGTCCTCCTTGTCTCCCTTGTCTCCCTTTTCTTCCGAAGGACGCTCGACGAATGACATTCTTTCAGCGACTAAATTGACTAAAAGCTTTGGTGGATTGAAAGCTGTCGATAATGCCGAAATTCAAGTTAATACGGGCAGCATCACCGGATTAATCGGGCCTAATGGCGCAGGAAAAACAACATTATTTAATCTTCTGTCGAACTTTATTCGTCCCGACCAAGGAGAAGTCTTTTTTGATGGCGAACCCATTCATCATCTGCGTCCCTATCAAATTGCCTTGCAAGGATGCGTCCGTACCTTTCAAGTCGCACGAGTTCTTTCTCGCTTAACCGTTTTAGAAAATATGTTGCTGGCGGTACAAAAACAAACGGGAGAAGACTTGATTCAACTTTGGTTTCAACAAAAACAAGTCAAACACGAAGAACGAGAAAATAAAGAACGGGCGATGGAAATTCTCGAATCTGTAGGACTATCTGCCAAAGCACAAGATTATGCTGGGGCATTATCGGGAGGACAGCGCAAATTGTTAGAAATGGCAAGGGCGATGATGACTCGTCCCAAACTGATTTTGTTGGACGAACCCGCCGCAGGGGTGAATCCTACCTTAATCGGTCAAATTTGCGAACATATTATGAATTGGAACCGACAAGGGATTTCGTTCTTAATTATCGAACACAATATGGATGTCATTATGTCTCTGTGCGATCGCGTTTGGGTGTTAGCAGAAGGCACGAATCTCGCCAATGGAACGCCGCAAGAAATTCAAACCAATTCTGAGGTTCTAGAAGCCTATTTAGGAGAATAAAATGAGTTCCAAAATGCTAAGGAAACCCAACATTGAGTAACTTTTTGTTGGGTTTCGTCCCTCAAACGCCAGTTGCTCAAATAAGGGGAAACCCCTTTCTGCGCACTGGCTACCCAACCTACAAATAATTAAGAAATACTACATAAAGGCCTTCTGCCCAGAAGCCTTACTTCCGACTTCCGACTTCCGACTTTCGACTTCCGACTTTCGACTTCCGACTTTCATTAAGTCCTCTGTCTTCTTATCTAACGCCAAACCTGCTGGAGAACAGTTTCGGGTTGAATATCGGCAATTCGAGCCGATGGAGATTGAATGCCAGCGCAGCGATCTTGAGTATTAGACGGTAGAAATTTACTGGCGCCAGATTTTAAGAGGGCGATCGCATAAGTTCCAACGGCGACTGCAAGGTGCATGGGGACGCTTTCGGTACACAAAAGCAAATTAGCCCCAGCAACGATCGCAGCTAATTTGCCAATATCCGAGGGATTCGTTACTTTCAAGTCGGGATTGTTCCCCGTCATAGCTGCGATCCATTGGCTGTTTCCCATAGCTTGAAGCAATACGATCGGTAAATCCGGCTGTTTTTGTTGAAGATCTTCGGCAATTTTTTGCCATTTTTCTAGCGGATAACTACTATCGCTGGCTGGAGATTGTCTCTCCCCATCATAGATGAGGACGTAACCGCTATCGTCGATCCCCAAGCGTTTTTGTTCGCTCCCCGCCCAATCGATATCTTCTCTGGGTAAAGTGACTTTGAGATCGGGAGTTGGCGATTGAATGCCCAAACCTTGCAATATGTCGTGATACATATCGGCGACATAGCGCTCGTTTTTCAGAGGAACCGATTTTGAGAAAAACCAGGGAGTTTTGGTTTGGTATCCCACTCGCACGGAGATGCCATTTAACCAAAGCAGAAGTCCAATTGTCCAACGTTTGCCTAAATCCAGAGCAATATCGTACTCGCGATCGCGAATGATTCCGAGCAGGTTAAGATAATCGGCTAAGCCGTTACGGTCTTTAAAATCAAAAGTAAGAACTTCGCTGACATGGGGACAAACCCGATAAGCGGATTTAGAGGACGGTTCCACGATCGCATCAATTGTGGCTTGAGGATACCGTTTTTTGAGGTCTTCCAGGGTAGGAAAGAAGAGAATTTGTTCGCTAATTCCCCCAGGAACAAGGGCTAGTATGCGCATTGTCGTGTCCTTGCTGAAGATAACAATCGGGTCAACGCCAGATAACAGCATTTATTCTAAAGGAAAGACCATAACAATCGATCGCGAATTGCGCTTTTATTTAAAAATTAAGAAAGCGAAAATCTCAATCGATCGCGATCGCCCCAATAATTATCGATCGAGTCGATCGCAGAGCGTTAAGATCGATTCAGTGGCAGCTTACCACTTTAAAATGACACACTGGTAACTAAAGATACTCCTATAGCGGTTGGTTATGAAGCACAATTCGATGGCACAAGCAAGGCAAGAGCAAAACAAGATGAGAAGGATCGGATCGAACAACCAAAATGTTCCCAAACCCAAACGTAAAAATTCTTTGTCTCGATACATCAAGCAAATGATAACGGGTTTGGCGATCGCTCAAACGCTCCTCGTCGGTTTGCCAGCTTCAGCGACAGCAGAAAAAGATACGCTGACTTATAGCCAACTTTTAGAGCAAATAGACAAAGGACAAGTTAGCAAAGTCGAACTCGATCCAGCCAATCAGATCGCTAGAGTCACGATGGTCGGACAAGACCAAAACGTACCGCCCAAAGAAGTCAAATTATTCGATCAAAACCCAGAATTGATTTCGCGATTAAATAACTCTCAAAACATCGAATACGAAATCAACCCGACAGCGGATCGCTCGGCAGCGGTAGGTTTGATGACAAATTTGCTAGTATTATTTCTTTTACTCGGAATTGTTATCGTTATCCTGCGTCGTTCGGCTAATGCTTCGGGTCAAGCGATGAGCTTTGGTAAATCTCGCGCTCGCTTTCAAATGGAAGCCAAAACGGGAATTACTTTCCAAGATGTAGCGGGAATCGAAGAAGCGAAAGAAGAACTGCAAGAAGTCGTTACTTTCCTCAAACAGCCAGAAAAATTTACGGCAATTGGTGCAAAAATTCCCAAAGGGGTTTTATTGATCGGGCCGCCAGGAACCGGAAAAACGCTATTGGCAAAAGCGATCGCGGGTGAAGCTGGCGTTCCTTTCTTCAGCATCTCCGGTTCGGAATTCGTCGAGATGTTCGTTGGGGTTGGTGCTTCGAGAGTGCGCGATTTGTTCAAGAAAGCAAAAGAAAACGCACCTTGCTTGATCTTTATCGATGAAATCGACGCAGTAGGTCGTCAGCGCGGTGCTGGGATTGGCGGCGGAAACGACGAGAGAGAACAAACCCTCAACCAGTTACTCACCGAAATGGATGGGTTTGAAGGCAATACGGGCATTATCGTCATTGCTGCTACTAACCGTCCCGACGTTCTCGACTCAGCTTTGTTGCGTCCGGGACGTTTCGATCGCCAAGTAACGGTCGATTATCCCGATTTGAACGGTCGCTTGGAAATTTTAGAAGTCCACTCTCGCAACAAAAAAGTAGCCTCGGACGTTTCTTTAGAAGGGATTGCCCGACGTACCCCAGGATTTACGGGTGCGGATCTAGCGAATGTCCTCAACGAAGCGGCTATTTTTACTGCCAGAAGGCGCAAGGAAGCCATTACCGCCCTAGAAGTCAACGATGCCATCGATCGCGTCGTAGCGGGCATGGAAGGCACGCCTCTGGTCGATAGTAAAGCCAAGCGCTTGATCGCTTATCACGAGATCGGTCACGCTGTTGTAGGAACCTTCTGTCCGGGTCACGATCCGGTTGAAAAAGTGACTCTAATTCCCAGAGGACAAGCGAAAGGGTTAACTTGGTTTACGCCCGACGAAGACCAAGGATTAGTGTCGCGATCGCAACTGCTGGCCCGTATTACCGGACTTTTGGGCGGAAGAGTCGCCGAAGAAGTTATCTTTGGCGAGTCGGAAGTTACGACAGGTGCGGGTAACGATTTGGAGAAAATTACTGGTTTGGCGCGGCGAATGGTGACTCGTTTCGGGATGTCCGAGTTAGGATTGGTTGCTTTAGAAGGCGAAAGCGAACCCATCTTTTTAGGCAATGAGATGGTTAACAGACGTTCTGAATATTCAGAAGAAATTGCGGCTAGTATTGATGGGCAAGTGCGAGCAATTGTCGGTCACTGTTGTCAAAAAGCCTACGAAATTCTGCAAGATAATCGCATTTTAGTAGATAAGTTGGTCGATCTGTTAATCGAGGAGGAAACAATAGAGGGCGATCGCTTTCGTCAGATTATTGCTGACTATCAAAAACAAACTCAACAGTTAGTGACTCCAGCATAAGCAGTGACCAGTGATTAAATTTTGGATTTTGGATGAGAGGATTTTGGATTGATTCTTCCTTTACCCAATCCCCAATCCCCAATCCCCAGTCCCAATAAGCTATTAAAAAACCCTCTTCTCGATAATGCTTAAAAAACAAGAGAAGAGGGTTCTTGATTGTTTTCAATTGAAAAACTAATGCCGTGTAAAGTTCATTTTGATGGATAGTTGTAAGAAGTTAAAGATTTCCCTTTTCCCCAAAAACTTCCCTTTACCCGTCACTTTTCAATTGACGTTAGCCGATTGCGTGGGTGCTAGTTTAATATTTTTGACTAAGCCAAAAAATTCTAGGATGCGAACCGTTATCCAAGTGATATCGAATTCCCACCATTGTAAGCCATGACGAGCCGAGTATTGATAAGCATGATGGTTATTGTGCCATCCTTCGCCAAAAGTGACTAGAGCCACCCACCAACAATTTCGAGAATTATCGTTGGATTCGTGACTTTGGTAGCCAAATTTGTGCGTAGCGCTGTTAACAAACCAAGTGAAGTGAAATACGAGAACTAATCGAACAAAAATGCCCCAAATAACAAAGGGCCATCCACCCCACCAGTAAAGCAATAATCCTAAAATAACTTGAACTGGAATAAAATACTTTTCACAAAATTGATAGAAGCGATCGCCAGCGATATCTTGGGTGTAACGAGGAATGTATTTATTAGCGTGATTGTCATACATCATCCAACCCATATGACTCCACCAAAGTCCTCGATTTGAATCGTGAGGATCTGGGGCGGTATCCGAATATTTATGATGAATGCGATGCAAACCAGTCCACGCGATCGGGCCTCCCTGACAAGTCAGAGTCCCGCAGAAAACAAAGAAATATTCTAACCATTTGGGAACTTCAAAGCTGCGGTGAGTTAATAAGCGATGGTATCCTATACTAATTCCCCAGCCGCAGGTAATCCAGTACAGCCCGAAAGCTACTGCGATCGCGCCCCAGCTAAAATTACTGGGAAACAATGCTAGGAGTGCTACGAGATGAATCGCAGCCATGTAAATAATAATGCTCCAAGCAAGAGGAAGTTTTTCAGATGTGGCAACAGTCATGTAGTAACCTAATTGAGTTCGATCGAAAAAATCGCGTTTTAATTGCGAAATCGGGAATAAAATCGAGCTTATATAAAAAAATTAATTGCTCGATCGCTGCGGTGTCAACTTAACATTTGTAGCTAAACCCAATATTTGTAAAAGGCGAATTGTCATCCAGGTGGTATCGATTTCCCACCATTGCAACCCGTGACGAGCCGAATATTGATAAGCATGATGATTGTTATGCCATCCTTCGCCAAAGGTTAGTAAAGCTACCCACCAACAGTTTTTAGAATGGTCGTTGGATTCGTGACTTTGATAGCCAAATTTATGAGTAGCGCTGTTCACAAACCAAGTACAGTGAAAGACAATAACTAAGCGCAAAAAAATGCCCCAAATCACAAACGACCAACCGCCCCACCAATAAAGGAATAATCCCAAAACAACTTGAATGGGAATAAAATACTTTTCGCAAAATTGATAGAACCAATCTTCATTAATATCTTTGGTATAGCGCGAAAGTTCTTCTCTAAAAGTAGGATTTTTAAACAACATCCAACCCATATGACTCCACCAAAAACCGCGATTAGAATCGTGGGGATCTAATGCAGTATCAGAATATTTATGATGAATGCGATGTCCGCCAATCCAATAAAGCGGGCCGCCTTGACAAGCAAACGTTCCGCATAAAATCAAAAAGTATTCCAACCATTTAGGAGTTTCAAAACTGCGATGAGAAACTAAACGGTGAAATCCTAACGTAATTCCTATACCGCCAGTTATCCAGTAAAGCAAAAATGCAACTCCTAATGCTCCCCAACTAAAATTACTGGGAAGTAAGGCAAAGGCGGCTACGAAATGGATCGTCGCCATGTAAATAATAATGCTCCAAGAAAAAGAAAGTTTTTCAGATGTGGCAACACTCATGTAATAACCTAAATGGACAATTGGGACGAATAAGCTATTAAATTTATTTATGTCAATTTTTATGAAAATGAATGCACATTTTTGTAAAAATGACAAGTTATTTAATAATGTTTTTTTACACAACTAAGCGTAGCAAAATGTTTATCGAATTGACCAAGGGGTCAATGGGGGTGTTGAATCAATAAAAGGCAACAAAATTTTACTTTGACTCAATAAATGGATAGTTTATCGATCCTAAAAACAGCAGAGAAAGCGCTCTTACCGATCTTTTCTGAAATTGACACCAAGGTCAAGCAAAATCTTAAAAAAGTTTTAGAAGCTTTCAAAGATTGTCGAGTTGGCGTTCATCATTTTTCAAGCGTCAGTGGATACGGACATGACGATTTAGGCAGAGAGACATTAGACAAGGTGTTTGCCCAAGTCATGCAGGCAGAAGCCGCCGCCGTGCGAGTACAGTTCGTCTCAGGAACTCATGCGATCGCCTGTGCCCTATTTGGGATTTTGCGACCGGGCGACGAAATGCTAGCCGTTGCAGGCGCACCCTACGACACTCTCGAAGAAGTTATCGGTCTGCGAGGCACTGGTCAAGGTTCCCTCGCTGAGTTTAACATTCAGTATCGAGAACTCGCATTAACCGAAAGTAGGACGATCGATTGGGAGAAATTAAGTACAGCGGTAGCATATAGTACTCGTTTAGTTCTAATTCAGCGATCGTGCGGCTATTCCTGGCGACAGAGTTTATCAATTGCAGAGATTGAAAAGATCGTTCGTCTGGTCAAGCAACAAAATCCTCACACTGTTTGCTTTGTCGATAATTGTTACGGCGAATTTATCGAAGATCGAGAACCCACAGCAGTCGGGGCGGATTTAATGGCAGGTTCCCTAATTAAAAATCCAGGGGGGACTATCGTCACCGCAGGCGGCTACATCGCTGGAAAAGCCGAATTAGTAGAAGCAGCAGCGTGTCGTTTGACAGCCCCAGGAATCGGGAGTAGTGGCGGGGCGACTTTCGACCAAAATCGCTTGCTGTATCAAGGATTATTCCTCGCACCGCAAATGGTCGGCGAAGCAATGAAAGGAAGCCATTTGATTGCCTATGTTTTCGATAAATTGGGTTACCCCGTCAATCCGCCGCCGTTAGTACCGCGTCGAGATGTCATTCAAGCGATTCAGTTGGGTTCGCCAGATAAGCTGATTGCCTTCTGTAGGGCGATTCAGAGTGCGTCTCCTATCGGTTCCTATTTAGATCCCGTTCCCGCCGAAATGCCTGGGTATGAAAGCCAGCTAGTCATGGCTGGAGGTACGTTTATCGATGGGAGTACCTCGGAGTTTTCCGCCGATGGCCCGTTGCGGGAACCTTATACGGTTTTTTGTCAGGGAGGAACTCATTGGACACACGTCGCGATCGCGCTAGAATCTGCTATAAAAGCGCTTGAAAGCACTTAGTATTTCACTTTAATATAACTTTATGAAAGAACAATTTTTGACTTGGTTAAATCGCTTACTCGTTGCAGACGTTTTTCTGGTTCTGTTTGGCTTTTTCTGGTTGGCGATCGCGGTTATCGGTCGTTCTATGAATATTCCTCTCGGTCTTGACCTTTGGTATAAACTTTGGCAACCTTTATTTAATCCCGCGATCGGCATTTTATTTCTTGGCGCAATTTTGACTTGGTTAATTAGTAAAATTACGCCTAAAATTGAATCGAAATCGAGATAAATTGTTGCTAAACAATTTGCACGGATCTTTTGGTACTAAAATCTAAACTAATCGTTTTTGAGCGATCGTGTCGATGATGTTTTTTGACAGTAACGGGATGAGCTAATGCTTTTAGAGGTATTTTAAATACCGTTGGTGCTGCATAGCGATCGGATAAATTAATTCCTAAAGCCGATTTCGCTAAATAGGCACAGTAAAGCAGAGACACAAGAAATACAATTTTCTTGAGACGTGACAAAGTGTGACTCCCGGACAGTGATGGATTAACTTTATATTTAGCAAAAAAAAAGTCAATAACTGGTTAACGCGATCGCTTTTATTTCAATTAGTCGTAACCAATTTATCAAAAAATTCTAATTTCTAAATTCTCAATTCCAAATCGGGTTTTAAATAATGCAGAATGTGCAACCAAGACAAAGATAAAAAAGTCGCATGGGCTACAAAGCCATCGCCTCGTTAAGATTGACTGGATAGCCTACTACAATCTAAAAATTTAGATCTATATACTTAACCGGAAATTAAAAGCTTAGAGTTATGAAACCTAGATATTAAGATAAAAGAGATAAAAACTAGGTAATATTAGCATCTTATTTCCTGGCAAAAGTTTTTCTCAAATAAATTGGCATTTTCTCGTAGTTTTAACGTTTTTTGCCATCGGCTTTGGTACTGCCTCGTTCGTGCGATCGCAGATATTCGTACAAGAATCAAAGAAAATGAAACTGCCAAAACAAGGTATGGAGTCAGACAAGACATCATAGATAAAATGTGGAAAACGTATGAAATAGTCATCCAGTACTAGCCAGAGTGTAGAAGACTTACTATTTTGGTCGGACATTCCGCATCAAGATTCAGCTTTTATTCATCGCCTAGCCGTGCGACGATGCTTTGCAGGTGGTTCGATTTCAACAGCACTAATGAAGTGGGCTATCGATCGCACTGGCAAACTGGGTAAACGCTATTTACGATTAGATTGTGCGGCAGATCGTTTGCGTTTACGCTTGGTATACGAGCGATTTGGTTTTCGTCACCATAGCAACAAGCAAGTTGGATCTTACTTTGTTGCGCGGTATGAATATGAGGTGTAAATCAATATTTTCCTAACTATCTATTTCCAAAGCTAACTGAGTTTTTGTGACTTTTGCGCTTCCTTCTTCAAAATCTAACCAACTATCGCGATCGCTATCAAGTAAACTTTGTGCGGCTTCTAATAGATTGGGCATCATATCTTTAAGATCGTCTCGACTGGTAAGATAGGTTTTCAACGCTTCTAAGGGATCGAGACTGTTACCAACGCCTAATTCGGGAAGGCGGGGACGCGCTAATTGACTGACGATTTCTGGACGAATCGTGTAGCTGTGTGCGGGTTTAAGCGTTTCCTGAAGAACGGAATTATCGATCTCGTCGAGTTGTTCGGGACGAATTTTATAGATGAGTCTGACGACGGCATCTTGAATCTCTTTTTTGGCGATCGCTTTTATAATTGTGGCTTGAGGGTCGTCTTTTGCCGAAACATCTACCTCAATCGTACAAAAAGGACGGGTGCTTAAAGGGCAAAATTCCCAATCAGCTTTTCCCGTTTCAACTGTGATTAATACATATCCTTTCTCTTCTTTTTCTTCGCTGAAGTCTACTCTTTCGATACTGCCAGGATAAACAATCGGGGGATTATTAGCGGGATTTAGGTTTTGGTGTTTGTGAACGTGTCCCAAGGCAACATAATCGAATTCTGGACGAATGAGAAGAGAAATAGGGATAGTAAAGCCTTTTCCCACTGCTAGAAAGCGTTCTGCTCCCAAATTAGCGCGATCGACCATTAAATGACCCAAAAGAACGGTAGGAATGTCGGGATCGAGTTGACGAACTTCTCCTTCTAAAACTGGTGTTAGTTTTTCAATCAATAAATCGTTAACTTCAACTAAAGATAATCCTTCGGTTTCTGGACGAGTTAGCAAGACCGAACGAGTCAACCAAGGTAGGGTTATTACTTGTATATCGCCGCTATTTGTCGTAATTCGATGGGTTTCGATCGTATCTCCGACAATAAATCCAGGGACGGCTAAAGTACGATAAATACATAAACTCGCACCGCCATTTCCTTGAGAATGTTGGTCGTGATTTCCAACTAATAAAATCGTCGGAATTTTAGCATCGGCAAGGCGGCGAAACTGAGAGGCAAACGCTTCTTGAACGAAAGGCGGCGGCGTAGCATCGGGAAAAGCGTCTCCCCCAAACAAAACGATGTCTACAGGTTCGCTGATAGCGCGATCGATACATTGGTTTAAACTATTGACAAAATCCTCTAATCGTGTATTTAAGCCAGTTTTGGGATTGATTCTGCCGTGGGAAAAACTACTTCCCATGTGAATATCGGAGAGATGAAGTATTTTGATAGCTTTAGTCATTTTGTTACTCGTTCGACTATTTACTTAGCGATCGCTTTCTTAAACTGCTAAACACCTACAATTACTAATGTATCGGCAACCATCATCCTCTCGACGAGCCGATTTTCAAAGACAACATTAATGTGAAAATATAGATGTCTAATAATATTGAAACTGATTGGAGCGGCGATCGTACTGATAAAGATAAGTTGAGGGCTGAAATTTGGTCTTTACTAAAAAAAGAAAATGCAACAGTCCGCGATCCTTTTGGTCATATTCCTAACTTTATTAATGCCAAAAAAGCCGCTGAAGTGCTTGCAACTTTACCAATTTGGCAGGAGGCAAAGACGATAAAATGCAACCCAGATTCGCCGCATATTCCGGTGCGATCGCGTGCCTTAGAAGATGGTAAACGTTTATATATGGCAGTTCCCCGTTTGACGAGCGATCGCGTTTTTGTCGAATTAACGCCTCAAGATTTACGCCAGCGCAACATTCCTTTTGAAGAAGCTGCAATTGCCAAAAAAGCCTTAACTTACGGACGCTTGGTTTCTTTTGAAGAGATGGAAGCAATAGATTTAGTAGTAGTTGGTTGCGTAGCAGCAGGACGCAATGGCGGAAGGACTGGTAAAGGTGCGGGATTTGCCGATTTAGAACTCGCTATGTTAAAAACATTTGGGTTAGTCAAAGATAATACGCCTATCGTGACAACCGTACATCCTTTACAAATTGTAGAAGACTCGCGTTTGCCTATGCTACCTCACGACTGGGCGTTAAATTGGATTGTTACCGAGCAAGGTGCGATCGCGACTAATACGACTTATCCGCGTCCGAGTGGGTTAGATTGGGAAAAAATTCGTCCCGAACAATACAATAAAATTTCGATTTTAAGAAAGTTAAGGCAATAATGAATTTACGGAAACTGTTCCTAATACTCTCTAGCGCGTCGCGAACAAGACGAGTTGTTACTCGATGTGCTGGATTTTTTGGCATTTTTAAAACAAGCCATCCCTCCAGCAATTCTATTGGATCGTCGTCAGTGAGTATACCAGCCTGAATCATGGCGTGATACTGCTCTACTTTCAATCGCCAAATTGCGTCGGTAGAAATCGAAGCACTTTCAACGGATGACATAATACCATTTTGGATTTTGGATTTTGAATCCCGTTCGTAGAGACGCGAAATTTCGCGTCTGTACTGTGGATTTTGTAAATCTATCTGTCGCATCCTTTTTTCAAATTGGTATAAGATTTACTAGAATGCGCTAATTAAAGCATAACTTAATCTATTTATTCTTTAAAAAAACTACAAATTAACTTGCCAGCACCATTAGGCTCAAAATCTTTAATATTGCCATCATCTTGAATCCGAAAGCGATCGCGACAGTTATATAATTCCATCGGTCTTTCAATCCCATTAATACTTACCATTGCTTGATATTGCCAGTGATATTTAGCACTTCGTTTAATATTTAGAATACAGATTGTATTGCCGCTTAATTTTCGACATAATGAAGCAGCTTGAGCAGGCTTATTACTACTAAAAAGCAAGATTAGTAAGACTAACAAAATAAATTTCTTTATCATCTTTTAAAATTAATAATGTGCATGAGTGGGAATTGGGAGCGGATAACCCAGTCCCTATTCACCAGTCGCCAATCTCTTTTAAATATGAAAACTTATTTCTCGCTTGCTAAAGGGTAAATCTTGATTGATTGCGTCAATTTCTTGCTGTTCGATCGCATTAATTTCATCGATATAATGATGTAAAAGTTGGCTCATGCGTTTATCGTAAAAACGGTGCAAACTATAATTAGCCGTTGCGGGAAAACCTCGACGTTTTTTATGACTTCCACCAGCACCTGGATCGAACATTTGAATCCCTTGACTAATTCCCCATTCAATCGGTTGATAGTAACAGGCTTCAAAATGCAAGCAATCAAATTCTTCAAAACATCCCCAATAACGTCCGTAAAGATTTTCATCTTTTCGCAAACAAAAAGATAAACCTACGGGATGGCGATTGTCGTCTTCTTTATATGCCGCAATTAAAACAACGCGATCGCGATAATTGGGATAGAGTTGCTCGAAAAACTTTCGCGTTAAATATTTACTTCCCCAATAAAACTTATCGCAAGTACTGCTATAAAAACGATAAATTAGCGCAAATAAATCATGGGGGATCTCTTCTCCAGCTAACGTTTGAACTTGCAATCGAGCATTAGTAACCGCTTTGCGTTCTCGCTTAATATTGCGGCGCTGATTGGCATTAAATACATTTAAATAATCATCAAAGGTTTGAAAGCCTTTATTTGCCCAGATATAACTGTAGTGCATCCAACTGCTAAAACCATAGTTTTCCATCAAAACTCGCCAATCGGGATCGACAAAAAGGAAATTGCAGCTAGAAAGACGATTGCGATCGCAAAAGCGATCGATCTCAGCTACTATCATCTTTGTCAAAGCTTCCTCATCTTCTCCAGGCGCAATCAAAAAACGATAGCCGACTGCGGGAGTAAAAGGGGTCATTCCCAACAATTTTGGATAATATCGTATCCCCAAACGATGGGATAAATCCGCCCATTGATGGTCGAAGACGAATTCGCCATAACTGTGACCTTTAATGTATAAAGGCGCAGCGGCGATTAATTGTCTATCTCGCCAAACCGTTATGTGACAAGGCTGCCAACCAGTACGCGCCGTCGCACTTCCAGAAGTTTCTAAATTATTGAGCCATTCCCACTCTAAAAAAGGCGTTTTTAGAGGTTTGGCAAGAATATCCCATTGATTTTTCGGAATTTCTGCCATTTTTTCGATCCAAGCGATCGAATATTGAGACTTAATTTGTTCAATCATTGAGGTGATTAGGGATTAGAGATTGGTGTTGGCGTAGCTCGTCTCTTGGACGTTCGGGGATTAGGATTAGAAACAAGTATATTGCCTGAGTTCTCAATTTCCTGATTTCCTAGTCACCAATCCCCATTCACCAAATTAGATTAACGTAATATTACTTAACGTTGCAGCGAGTAATGTAAAAAAATTTCTCCTTCTATTTCTTGAAGGCTCAATAATTTCAAGCGCCGCGCCTGTTGTGTTGTAAATCCAATTCCCGCCACTGGCGTAGGCGCAGTAGCACCTCCTAAGATAACCGGACATACAGTTAACCAAAACTCGTCGATCGCGTCTATTTCGAGCAAAGAAGCCACTAATTCACCCCCGCCGAGAATTGCCAGCGTCTGCAACCCTAATTCCTTTAATTGCGCTAAAGCATTTATCCAATCAATTTTTGAGCTATTGTTCTGAGATTCAGCTATTAAAATGCGATCGAATCCTCGTTTGTTTACCTCCCAATCTTCCTTGTCTCCTTGTCTCCTTGTCTCCTTGTCTTTTGAAGGACGAAGGACGAAGGACGCTCTCTCTTGCCAAAATTGCGCTCCTGTGGTAGAAGTTAATAACCAACGAGGAACGGGCTGATTGAAGAAACGCCATTGGGGAGTGAGTTGAGCGGAAGCAGAACAGACAATGTGTACGGGTTGCGATGGTTGTTGTAGGTGCTTTCTGGCGCTTAATAAATCGGGGTTAGAGATAGGAAGTGTGGTTTTGTAGGCGCGAAGCGTACTAGCACCGAAGAGAACGCCATCAACCAAAGAAATTTGTTTTTCTAAATGTGCTTTGTCTGTCGTCGAGGAAAATCTAGCTGGCGATCGCGCTTTATCGGCAATTTTTCCGTCAGCCGTCATAGCAAGAATAACTATTGTTTTAGGGCGTTTTATCATTTTAATTTCAAAATATCCAAAAAATGACGATTATTTCCCACTCAATTGCCCAAAAATTAAAATTTGCGATGTATACTACAAATCTTTAAAAGATTTAACCAAGTAATTTAAGGATTTCATATGCTATAACAGTGGAGAAAAATAGGTACGACAAAGCTATCTGCTTTTAAGTCACAAAGCTCGATTATTACACTGCTACTTTCTTAACCGCCAGAGTAAGTTGGATTTCGCCAAAGCTATTCACAATTTTTGGGTATTAACCTCTGCGTTATGGCACTCAGTCAATCTTCTTTTCGCCGCATCCTTCTGACTCGTTTATTGACGATCAGCGTTCCAGTACTGCTGATGGGAGTCTACGTAACTTATCGTAAAGCTCGTTCGGCTTTTTTGGAGACAGCAAGACAAAATTTAACCGAAAGTGCCATAAGAAAAGGGGAAAATATTGACCAGTCGGTAGAAGCACTACAATCGAATCTCGCTACAGCAAGCGATAGCGTCATCCTCAAACAAGGTTCCCAAGCGCAACAACAAGTCTTTCTCGATCGCCTAGCGGTTAAACTTCCTACAGAAATTCAGTGCGTACAGCTAACAAATTTTCAAACTAGTCAAATTGTCGCGAGTACGTGCGACAAGCAACCTCTTGACCAACTCGATAAAAGTATGTGGTCGAAACGTCAAAACCCGCCTCAGACGGAAATTGATGAGATTAATGTCAAATTTTTGCCGCCAAAACAAGGCACTAAACCGAGTAAAGGCAGAAAAGCCCAATTAGAACTACTCTTATCATCGCCCATATACGACGATCGCGGCAATCTACGTTACATTCTTAGTTTTAAGTCGGCGCTGCTAGAAAAAGAATCGGTCGCGCGCAACACCGAACCCGGTTCGCTAACTGGTTACACAGTTGTGATCGACAGACAAGGAACAATTCTGGCACATCCCTACGCCCAAAGGATCGGGCATAACATCACAGAAGAGTCGGATGCCAAACGACTCACCGATTTAGTTAAAAATGCGATCGCCGGACAGTCAAATTTTTTACATTTATTTGCATTTGAAAAAAATGGCGTAGAACTCGTAGCGGGTTACAGTTCGATTGCCAGTCCCGTTACCAGCGAAAAAAATCAAAAATGGGCAATTCTTGCCGTTACGCCGATTGATAAGGCTCTCGCACCACTTGAAGAAATTCAAAAAGCCTTAATTGGCATGACGCTAGCATTGCTTGTAGCTAGTGCTTTTGTAATTTTATATATTTCGCGCGAACTAGCACGTCCCCTCGAAAAGCTGAGAGACTATGCCATAGAAACCGAAGCTTTTTGTAAAAATGAAGAAATCTCCCAAAATTGCCCTCAAAACTTTAAAATACGCGAATTTAACCAACTGGCAATATCGATTCAAGAAATGCTCGAACGACTCCACGCTTGGGGAGAAGAAATCGTGTCTTCTTGGAGAGAAGCTCAAAATGCCAATCAGCTTAAAAACGAGTTTTTAGCTACGACCTCTCATGAATTGAGAACCCCACTTAACGGAATCATTAACTGCATTCGGATTGTTAAGGAGGGATATTGCGATAGCAAAGAAGAAGAAATGGAATTCTTGCAGCAAGCAGACGATGCAGCGGTTCACTTGCTCGATATTATTAACGATATTTTAGACATCGCTAAAATCGAAGCGGGTAAACTATCGATTAGTTTAGAACTCATCGATGTAAGCAAGCTTCTCAAAGAAGTAATTAATTTACAACTCGTTCCCATTCAGAAAAAAGGTTTGAAATTGAAAACGCCTGCTTGGGAGACTAATATTAAAATCTATGCCGATCCTGCCAAACTAAGACAAGTATTGCTCAACGCGATCGGCAATGCGGTGAAATTTACCCAATCGGGAAGCATTTCTATTAGTCTTAGCATCCAAAAAGAAGAAGCAACCGTTATGAATGCTTCTACAGTAGTAATAACGGTCAAAGATACCGGGATTGGTATCGATCCCAATCAACAGGACAAACTATTTCGTCCTTTTGTTATGGTCGATGGTTCGACAACTCGTCAGTTTGGTGGAACGGGTTTGGGATTGGCAATTTCGCGCAATTTAATCGAGTTAATGGGCGGTAGCATTAGTTTATATAGTGCAGGACGCGGAAAAGGCACGACAGTCAAGATTTGCCTTCCCCTCACACCAACCTCTCTCTTTCACGAAGTCAAACTGCAAGAGGTAAAAGATACGCCGCCGATTCTTGTCAGTCACTGCGAATTGCCAAGCACCGACACGCAAGAAGAAATTGCTCGTTATTCTTTGAGTCCTTAGTTTTTGGGAAAGGGGAAGAGCGAGTGCAGGTTATGCACCCCTATCATTACACGGACTCGATCTAATTCTATATTTGCGTTAGTGCCATATTTTTCTTTATTCCAGGCGAAAGCTCGCTATCTCGCATCGCAGTATCAAAAATTGCAATTTGAGGTTTCATATATTGCTGTAGAGTAGCCGATCGTTATATGAGCTAATAAAACCATCATTATCTATCTTTAGATACAAAGATAAATTTATTTTTTGTATCAATTAATTTACTTTTTTTAAAATAAAGAAAACTTATCTTTTAATTGCGTTAAAACCAGCATTTCTTAGTTTTAATTAAATTTTATTGATATTAAGTTTATTTCTCAAGGTAGAGAGATAAAAAAAGGAATTTTGTTAGCTTAAATAACATAATGAATTGGAAAATTAACCATGTCTAACAATCTAGAAGAAAATATTCAAGAAATCAAAGAAACAATTACTAAACCGATTCCTCATCCACCTTCTTTAACACAAAAGTCAAGCGCTAATGCACTAAAAGAGCGTCTAGAATGGGGTGAACCCGCACTGACGATTCTAGATGTGCGCGATCGCGAAACTTTTAACAAGCAACACATTACAGGTGCAATGCCTATGCCAATGGATGTTTTAGTCGATATGGCAAAAAAGAGCTTGGAATCTAATCGCGATATTTACGTTTATGGCGAAACAGACGAGCAAACATCTCAAGCTGCTGCTGCATTACGCGAAGCAGGTTTTGAGTCCGTAGCAGAATTAGAAGGTGGTCTTCCAGGATGGCAAGCGATTAGCGGTCCGACCGAGGGAAGAGAATTTAACGCAGCTTATAGCGATAAATAATTGTTAGCGATCGCTTGTGTTGACGCAAAAAATAAGCAGATTAGAGGATTACCATGAATAGTATCGTAAATTTTGTCAAAAGTTTGAACTTATCTCGAATTTTAGTGATTTTCTTGGCTGGAGTTCTTTTATTCGTTAGTACGGCTTGCAATCAGTCTCCTTCAGCATCTAAATCAGGTGGCGTTGACGATAACACCCCTTATCGCATCCAAGAAAATACCGCCAGTCAGCTACGAGAAACTTATTCTACCGAACCAGAACAAGGTGGAATGAACGAACATTTAGATGTCGATCCCAGAAGAGATCTAACTTCTCCTGCCGCACAAGCTGATAAACTCATCAATCAGGCTGAAAGAAATATTCAACAACGACGCGCTAGCAATCCCAAGGAAGCTGTTGATAATTTGCGCGAGACAGCATCAAATTCTAAAGTTGGCAATAAGCTAGAGAATGCTTCAGAAAGAGTAGGTCAATCTCTCAAAGAGATGAAAGAAGGCGCACAAAGAGGCGCTCAAAACCTTAAAGAGAACGTTGGCTCTGCTACTGATGATGTTTCTACTAATGTAAAACGCTCTGTTAGAGATATGTAATCAGTATTAGATAATTAAGCAGATTTCAAGCAAAATTATCAATAATTAAATTTTAATTAGGAATAAAAGCGTAGACTTTCTATTATCGGGAAATACCTTTTATTCCTATTTTTTAGGACTTTTGTAGAGGTTTTTAGCGAGGCGGGCAAATTTGCCCGCCCTACGCCATATATAGCGTTTATATATTTAATTGGCGGAAGTTCTATTTTAGTAATTTTTTTTGCACAGCTTGATTATCAATTTTTTATAATTATTGTATTTTCAGATACTTTTTTTTTTGGTTTATACCTCTATCTTAGGTAAGATTTAATTAATATTATATCGCCATATCATGAAATTATATCATTGCTTTAAATAAAAAAAGTTTTCTCTTTTTAAAAAGATCTTAAAAATATGAGTAATTGTCCTATCTGTTCTGGCAACATTTTACGCCATATTAGAAATGGTCGAGTTTACTGGTATTGTCATCACTGTTTTCAAGAAGTACCAGACTTCGAGCGTTCACCAATTTTTGAAACAATTCATTATGAGAGTGATGGATTGAGGCAAATTCAACCCTTAGTTAGCAATCGTCGCTCGTAATTTTTCTTAATCGCGCTCCTGCATACTGCTAGTTCAAAAAACCAAGCTTAGCAATAAAGAAGTAAAGACAAAAATATTTTGTCTTTACTATTCTGATATAGTTGAAAAAAACGAAAGGATGAAACTGTAAGGTACTTAGGATTAGTGAATTTTAGGCTTTGTACAGTTGCTGCTCAATCCAAATGCGAACTTCATTTTCTGAGGCAAAATAAGCAAATTGTCCATTTTTGGGATTGTAAACCTTCCAATAAATATTTCCGCGATCGCGTTTTTGCCAAATTTTTAATTCGTTTTGAGCATCTAAAAAATTAATTAATTGCTGCCAAATTTTTCCAAAAATACTACCAAAAGATGTAGTATTAGTCGAGCTACTCATAGCGGTCATCTCCTGAATCGAGTAACAACTAAATCTATCAAGATTGGCTTTAGCAAACAAAAGATAGCTTGCATGGAAGCTATAAATGCGATTTATAAATATCGGAAATAGTTATGTTACACTGATGTGACTTAGTAATTCGATCGCATCGGTTGCAATTATGAAAATTTCTCAAATTCAGGCACTTGTAGCAGTAGCAGAGTATGGGAAATTTAGCGAAGCAGCATTAGAACTCGATCTTTCTCAACCAGCAATCAGCCACGCGATCGCAACATTAGAAGAAGAATTGGGAGTCCTTTTATTTGCTAGAGGTCGTCATGGCGCTGTTGTGACCCCCGCAGGCGAGCGAATTGTCTGTCACGCACGGCAGATATTAGATCGCATAGAAATGATGTATAAAGAAGCTAATCTGCATAAAGGCTTGCATGGCGGTCAAGTGCGAATTGCTTCTTTTCGCAGCGTCGCTACCTATGTATTACCATTCGTTATTGCCAAATTTCAGCAGGAGTTTCCAGAAGTATCAATATCGCTAATCGAACGTTTTAGCTATCAAGATGTAGAACAATGCTTGCACGATGGAAAAGTTGATATTGGCATTACCTATTTACCCACCAGCAATAATTTTGAAGCATGGGAAATTCTGCAAGACGAATACATAGCATTACTACCGCCAAGTGCAAACCTAAAAGCGCCTCAAATTAGTTGGGAAGACCTTGCTGCTTACTCGTGCGTATGGCTTCCTGCCTTACCTTGCGGACGCAATTTACATGAAAGTTTAAAAATTTTGGCTCCCACTCTACCCGTGGCTTACGATATTCAAGAGGAATCAACTATTGTTAATATGGTCAAGCAGGGATTAGGGGCAGCCATCCTCCCTCGACTTGCTGCCGAACCCATCCCTAAAAAAATTAAAGTTTACAGTTTGCCTGTCCCTTTATACAGAACGATAGGCGTTGCGACACTGGCGGAAGCGTTTCATATTCCTCCAGTTTTTGCCTTTTTAGAAATTTTTAAGCAATTTAAATTTCCCAGCGCGATCGAGTTAGTTTCGCTTGTTTAAAAGCTTACAGCGGTTTTCGCCCCCCTAGCTCCCCAA
>JALOOL010000257.1 GCA_025454425.1 Hydrococcus sp. Prado102
GGGCAGTTGCACGATAAACTCGCGTGCAACTGCCCCAAACAGAACGGACAAAGAGAAAATTTGAAAAATTGCGATCGCCTTTCGGCGCAGCAACAAAGCTGAAAAATTAAGCTGGCATTGTCATCTCACTTTCTTGTACTTTAGAGTCGATCTGAGTTTCGCCTTGCACTATCATCACCGAGCAAGGGGCATAATGATTAACATAATTGCTAACACTACCCATAATCATCTCGTTAAGCCCTGAAAGACCTCGCCGTCCCATAACAATAAGGTCAGCTTCCCAAGCTTTAGCCGTATCGCAGATTAGGTGTCCCGGTTTGCCTAATCCTTGGTAAAATTCTGTTTTTATGCCTGCGGCAATAGCTTGCTCGGTAAAGGTTTGTAGGAGTTGGCGACCGGGTTTTTCAAATTCTTCCCAGCGTTGTTTGTTTTCTGGAGTATTAAATAAGTTTAATATACTAGGCCCGCCTGTTGCGTCTACAGACAATACGTGTACTAGTTTCAAACTAGCCCCCGTTGCTTTTGCCAGGTCGAGTGCCTTTTTAAAAACATAGCGACTAATTTCGTCAGAGCGATCGAGCGCAACTAAGATTCTGTGGATCATTGCCATCTCCTAAATTAACGAAATAATGTCAGGGTCTTAAGATTTTTAGTAAGACCTATCGCAGTGAAACTTTAAAAATGACGTATTAAGCCATCTTATTTACAACATAATGGCAACTAATCTTACTGCGCCAAAATATTAATGAATTTTTAACGCCAAATAATTTAAGGATTTTCAGCCACTTTATGAAAAATCGTTAGGATTTGTAAAGACAATTTATCTTTAGGTTTGCTTGATGACACTGCATTACCGCTAGTCATAAGTTAATAATTCCTGTATTTTTAATTCAGTGCGTTTAGTTATCTGTCGATCGCATTTAACATGATTTTATTTTTAGAAATAATTCTATTGATAGTTGCAGTTGCACTTTGCATTCCCTGCGTATTTCTGTTACTAGAATGTCTAGCCGCCTCGCTGCCTAAAAGAGAGCAACAAAGCGATGTCGAGATGGAGCCAGTCGATGCTGTTAAAGTATCCGTTTTAGTTCCCGCTCACAACGAATCATCTGGCATTAGGACGACTTTAGAAACCTTACTTCCCCAAGTAAGCGAACCCAAAAATATAGTCGTTATAGCAGACAATTGTAACGATGATACAGCCGCGATCGCTCGCGAATATGGCATAACTGTTATTGAAAGAGAAAATTCTCAACTGCGAGGCAAAGGTTACGCTCTCGACTATGGCTTGCAGTTCCTCGAAGCCCAACCCCCAGATATTGTGGTAACGGTCGATGGAGATTGTAACGTTGCTCCCCAAACAATAGAAAGGATTACTCGACTCGCAAAAAAGACTAATCGACCCGTCCAATCTACCTATTTAATGGAACAACCCGCCAATCCTAGTTCTAAAGATATTATTTCTGCGCTCGCGGTGAGAGTTAAAAACCTCGTCCGTCCTTCCGGTTTGTTGAGGTTGGGGTTTCCTAATTTACTGACGGGTTCGGGAATGGCTTTTCCTTGGCAAGTTATTCGTCAAATTTCTTTAGCAAACAGTAAAACAGTCGATGATATGCAATCGAGTATCGATCTGGCGATCGCGGGCTATCCTACAATATATTGCGATCGCGCTTTGGTAACGGGGCGTTTGATGGAGAAAGAAGCAGCCACAAGTCAACGGACTCGTTGGGAACACGGACACATAGAAACTTTGTTAACTCAATCTCCTCGTCTTCTTAAAGCTGCGATCGCTCAAAAACGTTACGAATTAATAATGTTAGCTTTGGAAATCGCCATTCCGCCTCTTTCTTTGCTAGTTATGCTCTGGTTGGGGGCGACTGCTGTTGCTTCATTGGCGGCAGTTTTGGGATTATCTTGGATTCCTTTAGCAATCTTGACGCTAGCAGGCATTTCGATCGTTTGTGCCGTCGCGCTTTCTTGGGCTAAGTTTTGCAGAACCGAGATTCCAGGCAAATCGCTGATTGCCATTCCATTTTATTTGCTTTGGAAAATTCCGCTTTATATCGCTTACTCGCTCGAACCCCAAACGAAATGGTTGAAAACCGAACGAGATAATTCCTAGTACGAGCCAAGTATAAGAGTTCTTGCGATCGCATATCTGCATTTCAAGCTTCGGATTCATCTAACAAATCCAAAACTTCTTGTTCGACTGAGCGCGATCGCAGTTGTGAATAGATTAGGTCTTGGGCTGTTGGAGGCTTGATTTGCTTTAACTGCACTTGCTCGTAGCGATCGCCCGAACAGCGAGAACTAGCAGAATATCATTTATCTCGTCTGCGAAAGCGTGTAGGACAAGTCCTACAAATTGAGCTAAATTAAGTTTGGAAAATTCAAAACTTTTTTAATATTTTTCAACAGATTGGTCGGTGATTTTTTAGTAGTTATCTGTTGCTTCAATTTTTGCTTAACAACCAATCCAATAAAAGGAAGACACTCTATTAGATATCTTCTCCACAAACGTTTGGGTTCGCAAATCAGACGATAAAACCACTCTAATCCTACGTCGCTCATCCATTTTGGCGATCGCGGTTTATGACCTGCTTCAAAATCAATAGTTGCACCGATAGCTAAGACAATATCTATCGTTTTTAAGCATTTTTTATACTTAACAATCCATTTTTCCTGTTTAGGAGTGCCCAATCCAAGGGCTAAAACATTGGCTCCAGAAGAGCGAATTAATTCAATAATTTTTTGACATTCTCGTTCGTCTTGCTCGAAACCCAATGGGGGAGAATAAGTTTCAACTACAATTTCGCGCCCAACTTTTTGATTGATTTTTTCTTGCGCTTGTTTAGCAATTCCTGGTTGAGCGCCTAGTAAAAAAATTTTGATTTTTTGGTTATTTTTGTTGTATTCGTAGAAGGCGGGAAATAAATCCGATCCTGAAATTTTTTCTTGAATGGGATGACCTAAAAAGATTGATGCGTATTGAACGATTTTGCTGTCGCAGATTCGATAATCAGCTTTTTGATAAGCCTCTCGCAATTCTGGGTCGTTACGCAGCATTACTAAATGATGGACATTGGGAGTGACCACAACACCACCTTTATCGTTAAGCTTTTCTAATAGCTCTGCTCTGGAGAGGTTATGAATGGGTATATCGAGGATAGTAACGGCTTTCATCACTTAATTTTAGTAGATTTATGATTTCAAGTCGAAGCTATCTAAGTTGCAAATCTTACTGACTCCCAACACTTAGAAATTTTTTTGGTGTTTGCTCTGACTTAACATTTTTTAAAACTTGGTTGACAAATTAGTTTTTTAGCATTTTATTTTGAATTTTCAAAATCGTGTGTATAAGTTTTCCTTGTAATTGCGTATACCTTATGTATAAGTTGTTGTATCAATAATAACGTACAGCTTACAAAGAATTGAAAGTAGGATTATTTTGCATAATCTTACAAGAATTATAGGTTTTTACTTGGTTTTGCTCCTTAAAAATAAGTAAACAAACAATCGTATTTTACCTTAGCTCGACACATAAAAATAGAGATACGATTAAAATCAAAGAAATAAATAAATCGTAAGATTAGATTTGCATAGACACATCATCCTAATGAAAGAGATGGGAGAATGTCAAAAGATGACAAGCGTTATTAAGACTAATTTGAAGAAAGATGCTTGAGTGCTTCTAGGACAGCATCATATTTGGGAGAACTCTTTTGCTCGACGGACTCTAACAATCCCCAACTTCCCCATCGACTAGGCTGAGCGATGTCATTGTAGTTAACAAACAAACCGCCACCCAACTCGAACCAAGTTTGAATGTAGTCTCGATAAATGTCTCCCATGCGAGAGTCGCGATTGGCTCCAATAAATAATTTAGTAATGCGATCGCTATTAGCAACCGAGCCAACGCCAGCCAAATGCTGACCGCCTTCGTAAGCGAGAAGTTGTAAATTTTCTTGTTGAGCTAAGTCAGTATGAGTTTTTATTTGCTCGTAAGCTTGTTGAAGTGCGCCATTTTGAGCGCCATTATCGAGTGCGCCGCCTTGAGAAATTTCCTCAAAAATTAGATCGAGTCCTCTATCGCCTTGAGCCGTCCAAGCTTCGATTTGTGCCTGATGTTCTGGCAAACCGAAGTAGTAGCCGAAGTAAGGCGCGATCGTGATCGCATCGATGCCGTATTCTTGATGGGATAGCGGATTGTCGCTCCATTCGTAGGATAATGCTCTGGAGAGCAACCAAGCATTAGCAGACTGACCTGCCATCACGCCAACGATTCGATCTTTGTCTTCTCCAAAGACGCGATCCCAAATTTGCATTATTTCTGTGGTGCGCTGGCTATACCAATCGATCCATTGCTCTATTCCTTGCGTTTTTGCTTGTTGCGCCACCCAGCCATGCTGCTCGAACATTGCGTTCCAGACTTCATTTGAGTATTCTACATAAACTTTGCGTTCTGCTTCGAGATGGTCTTTGACATACTGCGCAAATTTAGCGATATATTCGTCGGTTGCCATATGAGGCATACAAAACCAAGGATCGATATTGGTTCGATTTGCCAATTCGACCATAATTTCTACTGGAACCCCATCTTTAGAATATCTGGCACTCTCCAAAGTAGGGCGATCGCGCCACTGACCCCCATCGGAATTGTTGATATCCATCCATTCCATAAAGCGAAAGACTTTAAAGTCTTTAACTCGCTCGATAAAGTCGGGGTTGAAAATTTGTTTTTGATAGCTGGTTTCAAAAGCAGCCGGAATTACTCGAATATTGCGAAGATAATTGTTAGGGTCAATCCGAGTAATTTTTAACCAGATACCAGCCTCAGAAGGCGTAACATTAATAACATCTCTCCCCGCACGAGAAGCGGCTTCGTCTTTTTTGGCATCAAAATCATACTCTATCGTGCCTTCGCCATCGTAGAGAACGATATATTTGCCTCCAGGATAGCCATTAGGAATTTCTCGAAACATAAGCGTGCCAACGCTAGTATAGCGATCGCCATCTTCTGCGCTAGGCAACGATTTTACCCAGCCGTTTTCGTCGAGGTCTAATTTATCGGCTTCCTCAGTTGACCAGGTTTGTCGATCTTGGGTTATCCAGCTTCTAGAAGATTTAAAAGCATCGATGAAAGGCATTTGCGTTGACCAATCTGCAACTTGACTGAGATTGGTTCCTAGCAATCTATCACTCTGGTTTTGGTTGGGTGCGATCGTCTTTGGCGCTGTCTTTTGGACAATCGCATTTTGGATAAAATCTAATCTAGAAGATAAAGCGGGTGCTAAAAAACACATTGCTACCGCACAAAAAAAAACAACTATCAAAAGATAGATACGTTTAGTTTTTTTACTCATTTGTATTTTAGTAAGCTGTGACGCATTTCAACTTTCCTTCGCCAAAAGTCTTCGCTTGACTCGTTAACGATATCTGTTGCCTGCGATGCGCTTCGCTTGCTATAAGCGAGCGTTGGTGACTAAATTTAGTCGCCAATGTGAAGTCGCGATCGCCTATCCAAACTAAATGATAGACAATCGAGTAATGCGTTTATTTAGTTTTTCTAGTTGGCGATCGTTGCTTGGTATTGATGCGATGATAACAACTAGAACGACAAGCATGTCCCAATGAATTAAAACTATCTATTCTGTTCGACGGAGTAAGAAGTTTAACACGCTCCCTTTTTTGTTAAAACCACATTAATCGTTTGCATAATTAAATATAAATCGTAGAAAATAGACCATTGTTGTTGGTAGCTAAGATCCATTGCGACGATTGCCTCAAAGTCTTTAATGCAAGATCTGCCTCTTGCTTGCCATTCGCCAGTGATTCCAGGTTTGACCCTAAGCCTTTCCCAATGATGTTGCTCGTATTTTTCGACTTCATTGATAGTGGGCGGTCGAGTTCCTACCAAGCTCATCTCTCCGATTAAGACATTCCAAAATTGCGGAAACTCATCTAAGCTGGTACGTCTTAAGAAGGAACCCAGTCGAGTAATTCGCGGATCGTTTTCATTTTTAAAAATATGTCCGTTAGCTTCGTTGGCGATCAGATGTTGCAGTTTGTCTGCACCGACTACCATCGAGCGAAACTTCCAAATTCGGAAAGGTTTTCCATTTAAGCCGCAACGTATCTGACTGTAGAATAAAGGCCCTGGATCGGAAATAGCCATCGCGATCGCAATAGCGATTGCCATTAAACCCGTCAGCATTAAGCCGATTAGAGCGCCCACAATATCAATTAATCGTTTAGCTCTACTCGTAACCGAAGGATGTACCAAACCCAACGAAAAATTTCTACTATCAAAAGATAGATTGTTTTGCCCGAAAGAATCGAGCAACCTATCGTTAATTGAGGAAAGCTCGTCTACTTTGGAGTAATAAATCATTCTTTTTGCTTTAACACTGTGTATATTATTCTATCTACACAAAAAGATATAAGAAACATGTTTGCGCTCGCGTATACATAGTGTATACCAACCTGATTATTTTTGTATATCTTGTGTATAAGATCCTGACTATTTTGATTAAATTTATGAATAACTTGAAATTAGTATAAGTGATAACCATAACAATGTTAAAAAAATTATGGCGGTTTTTAGCCTCAGACGGTTTTTTAAAGCTTGAGAAGCTGGTTGTTGGAAATTTTTTGAAGAGTAAATCTTATATCAATGAATCTTAAAGATTTATGGTTTTAGCAATATATACAAAGAAAAATCTCATGTAAAAGCTATAATAACGACGAGAAAATCCAATGGTTTCTTACTGTCAACTCAAGCTTTTTTAAGATTTTTTTATGATCCAAAATAGATTGGATGATTTAATTGGGGGAGGAATTCCCCGCGAAACCTTTGAGAGCAATTTAATGGTTCGCGATCGCCCTAGCATAATTTCATTGGCGGGAGAAATAGCCAATGATGGGCTAGTTATGGATTTAGAATTCAACGAAACTTCTGGAAATAAAGCTGTTGATTCTGCTCCCGATGGCGAGAATAACGACGGAAAATTGCGCAACGGAGCCAAATTCACCAATGCAGGCGAACCCTATGGCGGCGTTGTTACGTTTGACGGAATCAATGATTATATTTCCGTCAAAGATTCAGATCGGCTTAATTTAGGAATTCATGCCAAACGAACGATCTCCCTATGGTTTAAAGTTGAGGACAAAAACACGTCCGCGCACCAGGTACTTTACGAAGAAGGAGGAGGCGCTCGCGGATTAAACTTATATATTTACCAAGGTCGCCTTTACATGGGAGCTTGGAATAATAACTCTTTAGAGAGTAACTGGTCGGGAACATATTTATCAACCGATGCGATCGCAGATGGTCGCTGGCATCACGCTACTTTGGTTCTCAATGCAACCGAAGGCGCAACAAAGCTACAAGACAACGCGTTAACAGCTTATCTCGATGGAGTCCAGTTTGGCACCGGACAAGGCTCTCAGCTTTGGAGTCACAGCGATGACATCGGAATTGGCGGTGTCAATCAAAAAACTAAATTTCATAACGCAAACGCGCATGGCAGTGGAAAAAATAGTTTCAAAGGCAGCATCGATGCAGTAAATGTATATAACCGCGCCCTAAGCGAGTCAGAAATTGCCCAGTTAGCCCGAATTCAGGTAACTCAAGCGAACAACGTCCCCACCGCTAACAATGACAGCGTGGATGCGACCAAAAATACAGCGGTGACAATTCTAGCTGCCAACCTATTAAACAATGACAGCGACCCTGATGGGGACTCCTTATCCCTAGTCAATGTCGCCAATGCAACCAATGGAAGTGCGGCACTCGATAGAAATGGCAACGTAGTTTTTACGCCAGCATCGGGTTTTGTCGGGAATGCTAGTTTTGAGTATGCGATCGCAGATGGTCGCGGCGGACAAGCGACGGCGACAGTGACAGTTGCTGTTGCACAACCGCGATCGTCCTATGACATAGGTGTCAATCTCAGCAGCGTTAACTATTATTCAACTCAGCTTCCCTTCATTGATGGTTTTAAATCCTCTAAATCTTGGATAACTCAAAACAATACAGTTTGGGATACGAATGAATTCAACAAATTAGACTTAGATGCCAATGGCTGGGTCAAATCCCTCCCAGCACCGGAAGATGCTCCCGAATATACCGCTGTTGGGACTCTACTTTATCGAGAACAAGGACAATTTCGCTACCCAGCAGGAAAATATCTCGTTCTCTACGACGGACAAGGCACGATTCAATATAGTTTTGATGCCAAAAAAGATAGCGCGGCTTCTCGTGTGGGGAGAGATGTTATTGATGTCACTCCTTCCGATGCTGGCGTTTACCTCAAAATTACTGCAACCGACCCCAACAAGACGGGCGATTACATTCGTAACATTCGCGTAATTCCTGTTGGCGCTGAAGATACCTACCAAACTCAAGAGTTCAACCCCGATTTTGTAGAGAAGATTCAACCATTTTCAACCCTGCGGTATATGGAATGGATGAAAACCAACGATTCAACGCAAATGGAGTGGAGCAATCGCCCGACGAAAAATGACCTAAATTATGGTAGAAAAGGCGTACCGATTGAAGTAATGGTAGATTTGGCAAATCAAACGGGTTCTATGCCGTGGTTCTGTATGCCTCATATGGCAACCGACGAATACGTCACCAGATTTGCCGAGTATGTCAAGCAAAACCTCAACCCAGACGTAAAAATTTACGTCGAATATTCCAACGAAGTTTGGAATCCCGATTTCGAGCAGTATGATTGGGTACTAGAACGAGCCAAACAAGAATTTCCTAACTCTAACGTAGACGATTTTAATCTCAGGCTGGATTATTACAGCAAGCGATCGACTGAGATAATGCAAATTTGGGATAGCGTGTTTGGTAGCGATAAAGAACGAGTGGTTGGAGTCATGGGGGCGCAAGCTGCCTTTAGAGGAATTGGGGAGAGAATGTTGCAATATGCCTGGACTGACAATCCGCAATCTAATGAAGAATATGGAATCGATGCGAT